>JACMKK010000060.1 GCA_014380115.1 Luteimonas sp.
GGCCGGCGAACTGACGCCGTACACGCGCTCGACCGCGCGCAGCGCGGGCTGGCAGTGGCGCATTCCGCTGCAGCATCGCACCGGTAACGGTTACGTCTACTGCAGCGACTACATCAGCGACGACGAGGCTGCCGCGACCCTGCTCGCCAACATCGACGGCGAAGCGCTCGCCGATCCGCGGCCACTACGCTTCGTCACCGGCATGCGCAGGAAGTTCTGGAACCGGAACTGTGTCGCGATCGGCCTCGCCAGTGGCTTCATGGAGCCGCTCGAATCGACCAGCATCCATTTCATCCAGTCCGCGGTGGCGCGGCTGGTGAGCTTCTTCCCGGATGCGTCGTTCGACCAGGCCGACATCGACGAATACAACCGGCAGCTGCAGTTCGAGTTCGAGCGCAGCCGCGATTTCATCATGCTGCATTACAAAGCCAACGAGCGCGCCGAACCGCTCTGGCAGCATTGCCGCGAGATGCCGGTGCCCGACACGCTGGTGCACAAGATGGCATTGTTCCTCAGCCACGGCCGCATCCATCGCGAGCACGAGGAACTGTTCACCGAATCGGGCTGGCTGCAGGTGATGCTGGGCCAGGGCCTGATGCCGCGCGGCTACCACCCGATGGTGGATCTGTTTCCCGATGGGGAGCTGGCGCGGATGATCGACGGCACCCGCATCCTGCTCGAGCGCTGCGCATCGACGATGCCTTCGCATGAGGACTTCATCGCCAGGCACTGCGCCGCCGCGAAGGTCGCGATGGCCTGACGAGGCAACTCGGCTGCCGGCGGCAACGCCGGCGGGCCCCCAACCCGATGGCGTTCTTGAAGGGCTGTGGGCTCTCCAGTGCAGCGACAAACACTGTGCTTCCCTCGCCCCGCTTGCGGGGAGAGGGTGGCGCGAAGCGCCGGGTGAGGGGTGTGGATGCGCATCGTGGCCCTCCATAAAGGGAGCCGCGTGCATACGGACATGGCGCGATCGCGAAGGCAAAGAAAAAACCCCGCTCTTGGCGGGGCTTCAGACTTGCGTGGAACGCACTGCCTTGAGTGGTGGAGCGGATGGGGATCGAACCCACGACCTCCACGATGCGAACGTGGCGCTCTCCCAGCTGAGCTACCGCCCCAGGGCAGGGGCGCAGTATACGGAGGCTTATTGCGTGCCGCCAGTCGCCTCTTGCGTCGAGGCAGGCAGCAATGCCGCTTCGAGTTGCGCGCGACGCCAGCCTGCGAGCGGCCCTGGCCATGCGTCGCCGGCAAGCACGCCGCCATCCAGCAAGCGGCTGCCAAGCGAGCCGGCATCGAGCAATCCGCTGTCAAGCAACCCGCTGTCAAGCAATGCCTCCAGCCAGCGGCGCGACGCCAACACGCCATCGGGCAGGCCGAGTTCGACGCTGCGCGCGGCCACGGCGTCCTGCAACTTGCGCAGCGCCTGCTTGTCGCGTTCGTCGCTGCGCGGGCTGGGTGAGTCGGATTCGTCGGCCAGCGGTGTCGCGAGCGCCTGCCACACGGCTTCGCCCAGCCGCCGCGGCGCCTTCGGCTGCGCATCGAGCTGGCGCTGCAGTGCGGCGACGTCCGGCGGCGGATCGCGCGCCAGCGCCGTAGCGAAGTCGTTTTCCAGGATCCACGTACGCGGACGATCGTTGTCGCGTGCATAGGCGTCGCGCCAGCGCAGCAGGCGCAGCAGCCTGCGTTGCGCGCCCTGGTCGAGGTATTGCGCCGCGCGCAACGACAGGTGCGGCCAGCGTTCCAGTTCGTCCCGTTCGGCATTGCTGATGAGTCGCGCGCAGTCTTCCTGCAGCCATGCGCTGCGATCGAGTTCCTGCAGCCTGGCGGTGAGCACGTCGTGCAAAGCGAACAGGTGGCGCACGTCGTCGGCCGCGTAGTCGAGCTGCGAATCCGAAAGCGGGCGTCGTAGCCAATCCGAGCGCGTCTCGCCTTTTGACAGCGCCACGCCGAGCGTCTCCTGCACCAGGCGCTGATAGCCGATGCCGGCACCGACCCCGGCCAGCGCGGCGGCGATCTGCGTATCGAACAGCGGTTGCGGCACCACGCCGCAGGCGCGCTTGAGCGCGACCAGGTCCTCGCTGGCGCTGTGCATCACCTTCAGCACCGAGCGATCGGCCAGCAACGGCGCCAGCGCGGCGGTGATCCCCGGCGCCAGCGGATCGACCAGCAGGATGTCTTCGTCGATCGCGATCTGGACCAGCGCCAGCTGCGGCCAGTAGGTGCGCTCGCGGATGAATTCGGTGTCCAGGCCCACGCGCGCCGGCTTGACGGATAGGCGCGCGGCCAGCATGGCGGGATCGGTGATCCATTGCGCGGTGGCGGAAATCGGAGGTGTGGTCATTGCGGCGAGCCTACCGGCGCGCGCCTATGCAGGCAAACCGGGAGGCGGTACGCGGCGCATTGACGCGCTGGAGTGAGCGGCCTACCGTCGCCGTGCCGGCCGATGGCCGGCTGTTCGCTGGAGAAGCTGTTGCGCGGAAACCGGATCGTCGCATGGGGAATGGCACTCGTGATGCTGGCTGCCCTGGCAGCTTGCGACCGCGATGCCGACCAGGCATCGCAGCGCGATCGCGGCGCATCGGGCGAACGCGGGCGCGACGGCAACGTGACGATCAGCGGCGATGACGACATCGCCGATGCGCTCACCTGGCGCGTCCCCGAGGTGTCGCTGCCACCCGATGCGCTGGATGCGGCGCGTAAACGCGCCAAGCTTGCGCTCGAAGAAGGCCGCCTCCACGACGATGCCGAATCGGCGATCCCGTTGTATCTCGCGCTGCTGCGGCAGGCTCCCGACGATGCCGAAGCCAAATCCGGTTTGGCCGCGGCGATGCGCGCCTTGCTGGCCAGCGGTGACGAAGCACTGGCGGACGCGGGCGACGACATCGCTGCGCTGCGCAGGGCGCACGTGGTGGCGGCCGTGGCGCGCACCGTCCGCCCTTCCGACAAGGCCGTGCATGCGTACCTGTCGCGCGTGGATCTGGCCGACCGCTTGTGGGAATTGAACCGCAACGCCGAGCACGAATTGCGCGCCGGGCGCTACGGCGAGCGCAGCGGCGGCGCGCTCGCTGGGTTCCGCGAAGCGTTGCGGCTGCAGCCGGGACAGCCACGCGCCCTGCAGGGCATCGCCGCTGTCGAAAGCGGCCTGATACGCCGCGCCGAGATCGCTGCCGCTGGCGGCAGGTTCGCGATCGCCGAGCGCTGGCTCGAAACCGCAGCGGCGGTGCGTTCGGGCGAAGACACCATCGATCATGCGCGCGCCCGCATAGAACAGGTCCGGCGCGTGCGCATCGCCACCCTGCGCGACCGCGGCGTGGTGGCCTTGCAACAGCCCAACGGCATCACGATCGCACGCAAGCAGCTGGCCGCCATCCTCGAGATCGCCCGCCCGGGCGACGCGATGGCGACGGAGTTGCGCGAGCGCATCGACCTGGCCACGCATTACGGCCTGTTCCGGCCTGGGCAGGCCTTCACCGACGCGCTGGAGACGGGCGCGCGCGGACCGCAGATGCGCGTGGTGCCGCACGGCGGTTTCCGCATGGGCGCGAAGGACCGCGAACCCGACAGCGCGGACTACGAGCGTCCGCAGCATTACATCCGCTTCGAACGCGGATTCGCGATGTCGATCCACGAGGTCAGCGTCGGCGAATTTCGTCGCTTCATGAAGGCCACGCGGCGCAAGACCCGTGCGTTCCGGCGTGGATACTCGATGGCCTACGACGAGCGCAATGGCAACTTCATCCGTCGCAGCGGCGTGGACTGGGAGGACGACCACACCGGCAAACCGGCCGCCGACGACCTGCCGGTGCTGCATGTCAGCAGCTCCGATGCGCAGGCGTACGCAGAATGGCTGTCGCAGCAAAGCGGCCGCCACTATCGCCTGCCGAGCGAGGCGGAGTTCGAGTACGCATTGCGCGCAGGTGGCGACAAGCGCTACCCCTGGGGCGACGGCGCGCCGCCGAGCAGGGTGGCCAACCTGACCGGCAGCGGCGACCATTCCCCCGGCGGCCGCAGCTGGAAGAATGCGTTCCCCAACTACAGCGATGGCTATTGGGGACCGGCCCCCGTCGGCAGGTTCGCGGCCAACGCATATGGCCTTCACGACCTCGCCGGTAACGTCAGCGAATGGGTCGCCGACTGCTGGCACGACGGTTATCGGCGTGCGCCGCAGGACGGCGCGGCCTGGGTCAACCCGGGTTGCCGCATGCGCGTGGTGCGCGGCGGATCCTGGGCCAGTTCACCGGCGCAGTCGCGTTCGGCATGGCGCGCGCCCGCCGACAGCGACACCACCAATGCACGCATCGGGTTCCGTGTCGTGCGTGACCTGTAGTTCCGCCACCGGAGAGGGGAGAACACTGATGAGGCAGGATCCGTTCGGCAATTCGGCGGAAGGCGGCAGGCGCCGCCCTGGTTTTGGCGGCGGCGGCCTGCGGCTGTGGGTGCTGTTGCTGTTCGCCGGTTACGGGGCTTACTACTGGTTCTCCAACCGCAGCGTCGATGCGGTCACCGGCGAGAAGGTGCTGATCGACAAGAACCTGTCGATCGAGGACGAGGAAGCGCTCGGGTTGCAGGCTTATGAGGAGATCCTGTCGCAGGAGCGACCCGTCGATCCGAATACGCAGATCGCGCGCGAGATCCGCGGGATCGCGCAGAAGCTGATCGCGAAGGTCGAGCCCGTGGAAGACGCGCTGGCCGCCGAGCACGGACTGCAGTCGCCGCACTATGCGCGCGGTTTCGAGTGGGACGTGAACGTGATCCAGTCCGAGCAGGCCAACGCCTTCTGCCTGCCGGGCGGCAAGATGGCGGTCTACACGGGCCTGGTGCCGGTGGCGCAGAACGCCGATGCGATGGCGGTGGTGATGGGCCACGAGATCGCGCACGCCCTGCTGCGGCACGGCGCGCAGCGCATGGCGCAGCAGAAGTTGACGCAGGTCGGGCAGATGGCCGGGGCGATGAGCGGAATGGACCCGCAGCAACAGCAGATGGTGATGGCGGCGATGGGTTACGGCTATCTGCTGCCCTATGCGCGCAAGCACGAGACCGAGGCCGACCGGGTCGGACTGATGCTGGCGGCCGCCGCCTGCTTCGATCCGCAGGCGGCAATTCCGCTGTGGGAACGCATGAGCGCGGCGAGCGGCGGAGGGGGACAGCCCGAGTTCGCATCGACGCATCCCAATCCCGGCACGCGAATCCAGAACCTGCAGGCGCTGATGCCGCAGGCGATGGCGTATCGCGCCAAGTTCTGCAGCGAGGCGGGCAGCGGCGCCAGCGCGACGACAGGATCGGCCGCTCGCTGACCTGCCGTGCAGCGGCAACGAAAAAGCCGGCTCGATGCCGGCTTGTTGCTGTCTCCCCTATTTGAAAACAGGGGTCGGGCGATTCGCTTCTGCCGGTATAGCTTGCCTCCGGCGGAACTCCCTTCAGAACGACATGAACAAGCCGCCATTGACCGGAATATTCGCGCCGGTAATGAAGCCCGCGTCGTCGGCGACCAGGAACTCCACGGTCCGCGCAATTTCTTCCGGCTTGCCCAGGCGGCCGACCGGTACGCCGTCGACGATGCGCGCGCGGATCTCGTCCGGCATCGCCATGACGAGCGCGGTCTGGCAGTAGCCGGGCGACACCGAATTCACCGTCACGCCCTTGCGTGCGACCTCGCGCGCCAGCGCCATCGTGAAGCCGTGCATGCCGGCCTTGGCGGCGGAGTAGTTGGTCTGCCCGAACTGCCCGGTCTGGCCGTTGACGGAACTGATGTTGACCACGCGGCCGAAGCCGCGATCGACCATGCCATCGACCGCGTGCCGGCACATGTTGAAGACGCCGTCGAGATTGATGTTGAGTACCGCTTCCCACTGCACGTGTTCCATCTTGCGCAGCGTGGTGTCGCGGGTGATGCCGGCTGCATTGACCAGGATATCCAGCGTGCCGTGGTCAGCCTCGATCTTGCGCACCAGCGCGCCACAAGCCTCGAAATCGCCGACGTTGGCGGCTTCGAAATGGATGTCGAGGCCTTGTACCTCGTCCTGGAACTGGGCGATGCGTTCCGCGCGCGAGCCGAGGTCGGCCGCGACGACGATGCGGCCCGAGCGTGCGAGCGACTTGCAGATTTCGGTCCCCAGACCGCCGATGCCGCCGGTCACGACGGCCACACGTTTGCTCATGGAACTCCCGAATGCCTGGATCACGGCCGCAGCCGCGAATGCGTTGTCTGGGTGTGCTGGACGGCCGGCGGGTGGCCGGCGGACAGCATGGGCTGGCCGCGAACGAGGTTCAGCGACCGCGCGGCTTGGCCTGGTCCTTGTCTTTCGGCACCGAGGTCGGCGCCCGACCCATGCCACCCACCAGGTTTTGCTGGAATTCCTTCCACAGCTCCAGGTTGCGCTCGGTCAGCTGGTTCATCATCGTCCACGGCGTCTGCCCGAGCAGGCCGCCCATCTGCTGGCGGAACTGCTGCTGCTGCTCGAGGAAGGTCTGCATCGACCGCTCCAGGTAGCTGCCCATGAAGCCCTGCAGCGAATCGCCATAGAAGCGGATGATCTGGCTGAGCAGCTGCGTTGACAGCATCGGCTGCCCGTCCTGCTCGTGCTCGGCGATGATCTGCAGCAGCACCTGCCGCGTCAGGTCCTCGCTGGTCTTGGCATCGCGAACTTCGAATTCCTCGCCATCGACGATCAGCTGCCGCACGTCCTCGATGGTGATGTAGCTGGAGATCTCGGTGTCGTAGAGGCGACGGTTCGGATACTTCTTGATGACACGGTTTGCAGCCATGGAGCCAATACTCTAACGATGCCTGGCCGCAGCATGGCGCAGTGCAGCACGGGTTGCAACTTGGCGGGACAGGGGACTGAACTGTACTTGCTGGTGTGGAAATTCATGGTCGCCGGCCGTTGAAACGGGCGTTCCTCGGCTACCGGGCACGGGTCCGGACGCGGCTCGATCACCCACGTCGGCACTTCCGGAGACTTCGAAAAGCGGGCCTGCGCGGGGATGACGAGAGAAGGGCCGGGTCGCGGGATGATGAGCAGTTCAGCGTCGTGAACCGTGCTCCCGACGGTGCCGAGCATGCTGAACCTGCCGCTTCATCGCGCTTACCAACCCATGTACTGCCCACCATTCGCCGATAGGTTCGCGCCCGTGATCCAGCTCGCCTCGTCGGGAATGAAGAAGCCGACCGCATAGGCGATTTCGGCCGGATTGCCGAGACGGCCGGTCGGGATCTGCGCGACGATCTTGTTGCGCACTTCCTCCGGCACCGCCATCACCATGTCGGTGCCGATGTAGCCGGGCGACACGGTATTGACGGTGATGCCGAACCTGGCGTTTTCCTGGGCCAGCGAGATCGTAAAGCCATGCATGCCGGCCTTGGCCGCGGCGTAGTTGGCCTGCCCGTACTGTCCCTTCTGGCCGTTGATCGAGCTGATCTGGATCACGCGGCCCCATTTGCGCTCGCGCATGCCTTCGATGACCGGGCGCGTCATGTAGTAGACCGAGTTGAGGTTGGTGTTGATGACCTCGGTCCATTGGTGCGGCGTCATCTTGTGGAAAGTGCCGTCGCGGGTGATGCCGGCGTTGTTGACCAGGATATCCACGGGCCCGAGCTGCTGCTCGACGTTGCGCACCATCGCCTCGGCTTCTTCCGAAGAGGAGACGTCGCCCTGCGCCAGCGCGATGTCGTAGCCGTCGGCCTTGACCTGCCGCTGCCAGGCGCGCGCCTTCTCCTCGTTGCGGTAGTTGGTCGCGACCCGATGGCCCATGTCGGCCAGCCGCTTGCAGATCGCGGTGCCGATGCCGCCGGTGCCTCCGGTAACCAGTGCTGTGCGTGCGGTCATGGTCGTTCCTCGTTCGATGGTGGCCATCCGGACTGGTGACGGCCTCCCGGGCAGTCTATTCGGCGTCGCTGACAAGTCTGTTGTGCAATGCGGCGAGCACCGACGCAGGCGTGCGCGGGATGCGATCGGGCTCGAAGGCCCGTATCGCCGTTGCAAGCAGTTCCGCGAGGTCGTCGGTGCGGGGCAGCGCCTCACGAGCCTGGCCAAGGGCCTCCCAGGCCGTGCGCAGGCCTGTCCGCGGATCGTCGTCGCGGACCGGCCATGCGGCTGATGATTTCGACAGCTTGCGCCCCTCACCATCGACGATCAGCGGCAGGTGCAGATAGCGTGGCGTCGGTAGTCCGAGCGTGCGCTGCAGCAGAATCTGGCGCGCGGTCGAAGCCAGCAGGTCGGCGCCGCGGACCACGTCGGTGATGTCCTGCACGGCGTCGTCGACGACCACGGCGAGTTGGTAGGCCCAGTAGCCGTCAGCGCGCCTGAGTACGAAATCGCCGACTTCATCGGCCACATCCTGCGAGATTCGGCCGTGGACGGCATCTTCGAAATCGATGCGCGTCCCGTCCGCCACGCGCAGCCGGATCGACGGGTTCGCACGTCGCGTTCCCGTGACGCAGGCGCGATGGATACCACCTTGCGGCAGCAGGTCGCTGCGGCTGCAATGGCATTCGAAGGCGGCGCCAGAGGCCAGCAGGCTGTCCAGCGCTTGCCGATACAGTGCGCCGCGCTCGCTCTGCCGCATGATCGGTTCATCCGCGACCAGGCCGAATGCCGACAGCGTCCGCAGTTGCGCGTCGGCCGCACCTGCCACCTCGCGCGGCGGATCGAGGTCCTCGATCCGCACCAGCCAATCGCCGCCGCTGCGGCGCGCGGCCAGCCAGCTGCCGAACGCGGCCACCACCGATCCGAAATGGAGCGCTCCCGTGGGAGACGGCGCGAAACGTCCGCGATAACGGATGGATGCGGGCGAACGCGGCGCCGAGGTCGGTGACGCGTCAGGTTCCGGGCCAGTGGTTTTTGCTGTGTCTGGGTTCATGTTGACGCGTCGTCGAGCACTTGAATTTAACCGACTCTTCCCACACTAGCTGCATAGAGCCGCGGATGAACGCGGCAACATTCGCAAAGCCTGGAAATCGCCCACATGTTCAAACGTATCGCTCTGTTCCTTGCCACCAACCTGGCCGTGCTGGCGCTGGTCAGCATCGTCATGGCGGTGTTCGGCATCAACCCGGCGACCAATGCCGGCCTGCTGGTGATGGCGGCGCTGTTCGGCTTCGGCGGCTCGTTCATCTCGCTGCTGATGTCCAAGTGGATCGCCAAGCGCACCACCGGTGCGCACGTCATCGCGCAACCGCGCAACGAGGCCGAACAGTGGTTGTTCGCGACGGTCCAGCGGCAGGCGCAGATGGCCGGCATCGGCATGCCCGAGGTCGCCATCTACGATGCGCCCGAGATCAACGCCTTCGCCACCGGCGCCAATCGCAACAACGCGCTGGTTGCGGTCTCTACCGGCCTGCTGCGCGCCATGAACCGAGACGAGGCCGAGGCCGTGCTCGCGCACGAGGTCAGCCACGTCGCCAACGGCGACATGGTGACGATGGCGCTGCTGCAGGGCGTGCTCAATACGTTCGTGATCGTGCTGGCGCGCATCGTCGGGCGCGTGGTCGATGGCTACCTCAGCGGTGGTCGCGACAGCGGTGGTGGCCTGGGTTACTACGCGGTGGTGTTCGTGCTTGACATGGTGTTCGGCCTGTTTGCCAGCATGATCGCGATGTGGTTCTCGCGGCATCGCGAGTTCCGTGCCGATGCCGGCGGCGCGGCGCTGGCTGGTCGCGACAAGATGGTCGCCGCGCTGGAGCGCCTGGCACAGACGTATGGCCACAGCACCCTGCCCAAGCAGGTCGCCGCCTTCGGCATCTCTGGCGGCGTCGGTCATGGCCTGAAGCGGTTGCTGATGAGTCATCCGCCGCTCGAGGAAAGGATCGCGGTGCTACGCAATGCGCCGCTGGATAAGAGAGCGGTGCGGCAGGGCGTGGTGGCCTGAATTCTGCTCGAAGCCATAACAACGAAAAGCCCGCCGAAAGGCGGGCTTTTTCTCTTGCTCGTCATTCCCGCGAAGGCGGGAATCCAGTGCCTTGCGGATGACAAACCCTCTTGGCGGCAAAGACACTGGGTTCCCGCCTTCGCGGGAATGACGGGCCGGAGTCTGCGCGATTCCTGGTTCCCGCCTCGATTTCAATCGAAGTCGTAATTCATTTCCGGCCCCGACCCGGCGAGGAAATGCCCTTCGACATAATCCACGCCGGTCGAGAACAGGATCGACATGCTGGCCGCGTCCTGCACGAACTCGG
Organism: Luteimonas sp.; assembly: GCA_014380115.1. Classification (GTDB taxonomy): domain Bacteria; phylum Pseudomonadota; class Gammaproteobacteria; order Xanthomonadales; family Xanthomonadaceae; genus Luteimonas. The sequence continues at coordinate 10,172 of JACMKK010000060.1, forward strand.
CGATGGTGCGGATGCCGAGTTCGCGGGCCTTCTGCGCGATCTCGCGGATGCGCTGCTGGTTATCGGGATTCTTCGGCAGTTCCTCGATGAAGCCGCGGTCAATCTTGAGCAGGTGCGGCTTCAGGTGCGCGAGCAGCTGGAAGGAATCCAGCCCCGCGCCGAATTGCTCCAGCCCGATCCGGCAGTCGTGCATCGCCACTGCGGCGGCGAACTCCTGCGCCGCCTTCAGGTGGGTGAACACCTTCGCCTCGGGCAGCTGCAGCACCAGGTATTCGCCCGGCACGCCATGCACCGCGAGTTGCTCGCCGATGTAGCGGACCAGGCTGTCCTCGCTGAGCGAGGCCTGCGTGACCTTCACCAGCAACGTGGTCGGTTTGCCCGTGCGCATGCGCTGGCCGATGATCGCGATGGCATGGCCGATCACGTAGCGGTCGATCTCCCACAGCAGGCCATGCTCCTCGGCGATCTGCAGGAACGCCATAGGCGGCACCAGCTCGCCATCGCCGGCATCCAGGCGCAGCAGCGTGTCGTAGATCGCGCCGGTGTCGCCCTGCAGGCTGATCACCGGCTGGTAGTGCAGCGTGAAGCGTTCGTTGTCGAGCGCGTCGCGCAGGCGCACCACCCAGGCTTCGATATGCTCGGCTTCGGCGCGGTCGACGGCGCTCGGGTCGAAGATCTCTGCGCGGTTGCCGCCGACGCCGATCGACGACTGCACGCCCTGGTTGGCCTTGGCCAGCACTTGGCTGATGCTGGCGATCTTCTCGCCGATCTGCACGCCGCCGATGCTGACCGTGATGGCGCTGGAGCGTGCGCCGATCTGGACCACGTGCGAGGCCATCGCCTCGCGGATGCGCTCGGCCAGTGCGCTGGTCGCGACGTGGTCGCCGTTGCGCAGCAGCACGGCGAGGCTGTGTTCGGCGAAGCGCGCGGCGATCGCATCGTCGCCGAGCACGTCGCGCAGGCGCTCGGCGATCGAAGCCAGCATGGCGTCGGCGGAGTCGAGGCCGATGTCCTGCAGCAGGCGCTGGTAGTGGTCGGGTTCGAGCAGCAACAGGCCGTGCTGGCCGTGGTTCTGCGCGGCGTCGGCGACGGCGTCCTCGAGCGCGCGCAGGAAGGTCGGACGATTGAGCAGACCGGTCACCTGGTCGCGCTGGCGCAATTCCTCCACTTCGCGCGCCAGCGCCGGATCGGACTCCTGCCGGCGCAGCACCACCTGCACGCAGGGTTCGCCTTCGTACAGTGCGGGCGTGAACTCCATCACGGCGGGGAATGCGCCGCCATTGGTGTCGCGCGCTTCCAGCTCGTAGCGCGGCGGCGGGGCCTCGCCCTTGCTCAGGCCCTTTAGCAGTTGCTTAAAGCCTTCGACATGCTGCGGCGCCACCAGGTCGAGCAGCGACATGCCTTCGACGTCGTCGAAGCTCTCGAAGCCGAACATCTCCAGGTAGGCGGTATTGGCGCGGATGTGCATGCCTTCGTGCACATAGGCGATCGGATCGCGCGAGGACTCAATCAGCGCATCGCAGCGGCGTTCGGTTTCGCGCACCTGCGCCTCGAGCCGCCGTAGCGAGCGCCGCGCCTCCAGGTCTTCCCATTCGGTTTGGACCACCTTGAGCAACTGCTGCGGCTTGTTGCGTAGCGCGATGCGGCGTGCCCCCATCGCATAGGCATCGGCGGCGCTGGCCTCGGTGACCTCCTCGACGAGCGCCAGCACCGGGATGTCCTTGCCCGTGGCGACGACGTGGTGCATAACCTCCGGCAGCGGCACGCTCGCCGCGCGCTGCGAGGCGAGCACCAGGTCGACAGGCTGCGCGGCCAGCATCGCGACGAATTCGTCTGCCGACGCCGGGCGCAGCGGACGCACTGCGATGCCGGCATTGCGCAAACCACTGACGATGGCCTCGGCGTCCTCGACGCTGTCGTCGATGATCATCAGGCGCAACGCGTTGTCCGTGCTCTTTGCCATGCAGCTCTCCGTGGGGGCGAGTCCTTGCGGAGCGCGCCGTACAGTGCGGGTTTATGGCACGACGGCGGGCGCCGCGTCCAATCCGATCGACGAATTCACAAGGGACGCTTGGCGGGATCGCCCGCCACCTCGCGAACCAGCTTCGGCACCAAGTAACCGGGCAGGCGCGCCACGAGCGCCGCATGAAGGACGCGGGCACGCTCGTCGTCGACCTCGAAATGCGCGGCACCCGCCACGCGGTCGAGCTGGTGCAGGTAGTAGGGCAGCACGCCCGCATCGAAACAACGTTCACTCAACGCAGCGAGGGCAGCGACCGAATCGTTCACGCCGCGCAGTAGCACGGCCTGGTTGAGGACGGTCGTGCCGGCTTGCCGCAGGCGCGCCATGGCGGCATCGACCGTGGCATCGAATTCGTTGGCATGGTTGGCATGGACCACGACCGCCACCGGCCACGGCAAGGAACTCAGCCAGGCCGTGCATTCGGCATCGATGCGTTCGGGCAGCACGATCGGCAGGCGGGTATGGATGCGCAGCCGCCGGATGTGCGGCACGGCCGAGAGCAGGATGGTCAGTGCCGCGAGCTTGGACGTGGCCAGTGACAGCGGGTCGCCGCCGGAGAGGATGACTTCCGTGATCGAGGCGTCGGCCCGGATCGTTTCGACCGCCATCTGCCATCCGTCCGCTGCGGCGCTTTCCTGCGCATAGGGAAAGTGGCGGCGGAAGCAGTAGCGGCAATGCACCGCGCAGCTGCCGGTGGCGACCAGCAGTGCGCGTCCCTGATATTTGTGGATGACGCCATGGCCGGCTCGCGACAGGCCATCGCCGACCGCATCGGGCGTGAATCCGGGCACCGGCTGCATCTCGTCGTCGAGCGGCAGCACCTGCCGCAGTAGCGGGTCGTCGGGATCTCCCCGCCGCATCCGCGCCGCGAAACCGCGCGGCACGCGCAGCGGGAACTGCATCGCGGCGGCATCGGAGACCGGCAGCGCACGGTCCAGATCGAGCAGCGACAGCAACGCGCGCGGATCGCGGATGGCTTCGCGCCACAGGCGTTTCCAGTCGCCGCCGATCGGTTCGGATAGCAGCGCTTGACCGCCGGAGCGGTGGCGGATGGCGTGGTCGCGGGCGCCCTCGGCGGGCTGCAGGTCAGGGGAGGCAGCAGGTATCATGTCGCGTCTTTAATTTGACGAATTCCGCCAGCGGTTGCGGTTTAGCGGCGCTGTCGGAATCCCGATCCCATCATTCTAGCCGCCCCGCGGGGCGGCCCAGCAGGAGTATCCATGGCCAGCTATGGCATGAACGACGTCAAGACCGGCATGAAGATCCTGGTCAATAACGAACCTTGCATCATCACCGAGACCGAGTACGTCAAGCCGGGCAAGGGCCAGGCCTTCACCCGCATCAAGTACCGCTTCATCAAGTCAGGCCGCGTGGTCGAGCTGACGATGAAGGCGACCGACAACCTCGAGGCCGCCGACGTGGTCGACACCGACATGCAGTTCCTCTACAGCGACGGTGAGCACTGGCACTTCATGCAGCCCGAGACCTTCGAACAGGTGCAGGCCGACAAGACCGGCGTCGGTGATGCCGCCAAGTTCCTCAAAGGCGAGGAAGAGTGCGTGGTGACCCTGTGGAACGGCACGCCGATCGCCGTGCAGCCGCCGAACTTCGTCGAACTGAAGATCGTCGAGACCGATCCCGGCGTGCGCGGCGACACTTCGGGCGGTGGCGGCAAGCCGGCGACGCTCGAAACCGGCGCGGTCGTGCGCGTGCCGCTGTTCGTGAGCCAGGACGAGATTATCAAGGTCGATACGCGCAGCGGCGAATACGTCAGCCGCGTGAAGTGACGCATTGGCCCGGGCGCCCTGCGCCCGGCTTTGCCGATGCGTCATCCCCGCGAAGGCGGGGATCCAGGGGCTTTACCGTTGCCCCTGTATTCGGGAGGCAAGCTATCCGGAGGCAAGCTATCCGGAGGCAAGGGCCAAGATCCAAATGGATTCCAGCTTCCGCTGGAACGACAGCGGAAAATGCAGCACATGAGCCCATCGGAAAGCCCGGAACCCTGCGACCTCGTCATCGAAGCCGGCTGGGTCATCCCCGTCGAACCGCACGGTCTCGTACTCGAACACCATGCCGTCGCCGTGCGCGCCGGCGTGATCCTTGCGATCCTGCCGATCGCCGACGCGCGCGCGCGATTCGACGCTGCCGAAACCGTATCCCGTCCCGACGCGGTGCTGATCCCGGGTCTGGTCAACGCCCATGTCCACAACCCGATGACGCTGCTGCGCGGCGTCGCCGACGACATGCCGCTGAAGGTCTGGCTGCAGGAGCACGTCTGGCCGATCGAGGCCGCCGTGATCGGCCCGGAATTCGTCGCCGACGGCATCACGCTGGCGATCGCGGAGATGCTGCGCGGCGGCACCACCTGTTGCAACGAGAACTACTTCTTCCCTGACGTGCAGGCCGCGACCTACAAGCGCCACGGCTTCCGCGCGCGCGTCGGCCTGCCGGTGATCGATTTCCCGACCGCGTGGGCCAAGTCCGACGACGAGTATTTCGATCGCGCCACCGAAGTCCATGACCAGTGGCGCAACGACACGCTGATCGCGACCGCGTTCGCTCCGCATGCGCCGTACACCGTGTCCGACGACAACTTCGAGCGCATTCGGATGCTGGCCGACCAGCTCGACGTGCCGGTGCACCTGCACACGCACGAGACCGCGCAGGAAGTGGCGCAGTCGCAGCTCGAGCACGGCCAGCGCCCGCTGGCGCGGCTCGATCGCCTGGGCCTGGTCAACGACCGCCTGATCGCGGTGCACATGACCCAGCTGACCGAAGCCGAGATCCACCTCTGCGCCGAGCGCGGCGTGTCGGTGGTGCATTGCCCCGAATCCAACCTCAAGCTGGCCTCGGGCTTCTGCCCGGCCTGTGCGCTGCAGCGCGCAGGCGTGAACCTGGCGATCGGCACCGATGGCGCGGCCAGCAACAACGACCTCGACATGTTCAGCGAAGTCCGCACGGCGGCACTGCTGGCGAAAGCGGTAGCGGATGATGCGGCCGGCTTCGACGCGGCCACCGCGCTGCGTGCGGCGACGCTGGGCGGCGCCAAGGCGATGTGCTTCGACCATCTGGTCGGCTCGATCGAGCCCGGCAAGCAGGCCGACCTGGTCTGCGTGGACCTGTCGCCGCTGGAGACGCAACCCGTGCACCATGTGATCTCGCAGATCATCTATGCCACTGGTCGCCACCAGGTCAGCGATGTCTGGATCGCCGGCAAGTCGAAGCTGCGCGAGCGCAGGCTGGTCGACATGGACAGCGCCGGCATCGTCGCCAACGCACGGCAGTGGCGCGAACGCATCGCCACGATCAAGGTAGGCGCATGAACACGGCATCCGGCGGCACCGGCACACCCGATGAAAACGGCGGGCCCGGCGAAAACTTTCGGCAGAGCGAGCTCGACAAGTTCGGCGCGCTGGCGAGCCGCTGGTGGGATCCGCAGGGTCCGCAAAAGGCACTGCATGCATTGAATCCGGCGCGGCTCGGCTACGTGGCCGAACGCGCGACGCTGCGCGGCGCGAACGTGCTGGATGTCGGGTGCGGTGGCGGCCTGCTCAGCGAATCGCTGGCGCGCGAAGGCGCGGCCGTGACCGCGATCGACCTTGCGCCGGATCTGATCAGGATTGCCAAGCTGCACAAGCTCGAATCGGGGGTCGAGGTCGACTACCGACTGAGTTCGGTGGAGGCACTCGCGGCAGCGCAGCCCGGACACTACGACGCGATCACCTGCATGGAGATGCTCGAGCACGTGCCCGATCCCGCCGCGATCCTCACCGCCTGCGCCAGCCTCCTGAAGCCGGGCGGGCGCCTGTTCGTGTCCACGCTCAACCGCACGCCGGCCGCGTTCGCGCTGGCGATCGTCGGCGCGGAGTACATCGCACGCGTGCTGCCGAAGGGCACGCACCAGTACCGGGATTTCATCAAGCCATCGGAACTCGGTGCCTGGCTGCGCGCGGCCGGCCTCGAGCTGGAAGACGTCAGTGGCCTGATGTACGAACCCTGGCGCAATGCCGCGCGGGTCATCGCGCGTACCGATATCAATTATCTGGCGTGTGCGCTGAAGCCGGGAGCAGGTAGCGGGGAGTCAAACACCGGGGAACCGGGAACCGGGGACAACTGAATGGTTCGTTTCCCACGAGCCGTGCTGTTCGACCTCGACGGCACCTTGCTCGACAGCGCGCCGGATATGCTCGCCACGGTCAATCAGCTACGCACCGAGGCGGGCAGGGGGCCGATGCTGCTTGCGGAGCTGCGACCGCACGTGTCGCGCGGTTCGCGGGCCATGCTGGAGATCGGTTTCCCGGATCTGCCGCTGACCCAGCGCGATGCGATGGTGCCGGCGTTCCTCGATGCCTACCAGGCCCTGCTCGGCCGGCATAGCGTGCTGTTCGACGACATCGAGGCACTGCTCGCGCGGATCGAGGCCGACGGCGCGCGTTGGGGCATCGTCACCAACAAGCCCGAATACCTTGCCCGCGAGGTCCTCCCGCAGCTGGGCTGGGAGACGCGCTGCGCGGTGCTGATCGGTGGCGATACGCTGGCCGAACGCAAGCCGCATCCGCTGCCGCTGCAGGTGGCCGCGCAACGCCTCGACAGCGCGATCGCCGACTGCGTCTATGTCGGCGATGACGAACGCGACATCCAGTCCGCGCGCGCGGCGGGGATGCGCTCGATCGCGGCGCTGTGGGGTTACCGGCGCGATGACGAACGGCCGGAAGCGTGGGGCGCGGACGCGTTGGTGGCCTTGCCGCGCGATCTGCTCGAGCCGGCGGCATGGCCACGCGCGACATGAACGCAGCGGCGCCGCGCAAGCGCAGCACGGCATGAGCGATCCGGCCGCCCTTGCCGGCTTCGTCGCGAAATGGCGCGCGCGCTGGCCGGAGTGGAGCATCGCGCAGGTGTTCGTGCCCCTCGCGCAGCGCGAGGTCGTCGCGGCATGGTTCGCGCTCTTGCAGGAACTCACCGATGCCGCCTGGGGTGGCAGCGATCCCACGCCCGGCCTCGCCAAGCTCGCCTGGTGGCAGGAAGAATTGCGCGGCTGGTCCAAGGGCGCGCGTCGCCATCCGCTCGGCGACAGCCTGCAGCGCCTCCCGGCGCCGTGGAGCACGCTCGGCGCATCGCTGATGGCATTGCAACAATCGCGCGACTGGCCGGACGACGCCGAGGCCGCGATCCGGATCACACGACCGTTCGCTGCGGCGGTCGCCGAATGCGAAGCGGCGTTGTTCGGCGTACCGGCCAATGCGAGCGCCCTGGTCGGAACGACCTTGCTGGCCGAGCGGCTCCTGGCGGATCCGCAGGCAGCCGTTCCGTTGCGCATCGCGGCGAACGACGGCGCACCCATGGGTTCCGCCGGCGCGTGGGCCATCGAATTGCAATCGGCGTGGCCGTTGGCCGGGACTCGTCCGCGACGACTGCAGGCGGCGTTGTTGCGCGCGCGTCTCAGCGCTTTCGCGGACAGCGGTCGCAACGAGCCGCTGGCGCCGTGGCGCACGCTGATCGTGGCCTGGCGGGCCGCACGCAAGGCCTGAGCGGTGCGATGCAGTGTTGCGGCAGGGCGGCCGCGCAGGGCCGGTACAATGCGCATCCCACTTCATCCGTGACACCGCGATCGTGAGCAATCGTCCCAATCCGTCCGTCCTGCCTGATGTCGCCGGCGAGATCGCCTTCGCCGCACGTCCGCTCGATTGGGTCGGCATGCAGCGCATCGCGCTGCCGCTGCGTCTCCACGACGATGCTGGCGCGCCGCTGCAGGTGGCCGCCTCGGTCGACGTCGCAGTAGACCTGCGCGACGCCGAGGCGCGCGGCATTCACATGTCGCGGCTGTACCTGCGCCTGCAGGATGCGCTGTTGGCCGAGGCCATCACGCCGGCCGGCCTGCGTCGCGTGCTGCAGGACTGCATCGACTCGCAGGACGGCTTGTCGACGCGCGCCCGATTGGTGCTGCGCTACGACCACCTGCTCAAGCGCCGCGCGCTCGCCAGCGACCACGCCGGCTGGAAGGCGTATCCGATCGAGATCGACGCGGTCCTGTCCGAAGGCCATCTCGCGCTGACGCTCGCGTTCTCGGTCGAATATTCCAGTACCTGCCCGGCGTCCGCCGCCTTGTCGCGGCAACTCAATGCCGAACGCTTCGCGGGGGACTTCGCGGTGGCGCGTCCGCTGTCGACGGCGGTCGTCAGCGACTGGCTGGCGTCGGAACGCGGCCTGGCGGCCACGCCGCATGCGCAGCGCAGCCGTGCCGACATTCGCGTGCAGTTGCGCCCGGCATTCGACGAACTGCCGTTGGCCGGTTTCATCGACGCCATCGAGGCCGCGCTCGGCACGCCGGTGCAGACGGCGGTCAAGCGCGAGGACGAACAAGCCTTCGCCCGACTCAACGCCGAGAACCTGATGTTCTGCGAAGACGCCGCACGCCGCGTCGCCGCGGCGCTGGCCGCCGATCCGCGCATCGAGCATTACGATGCGACCGTCGCGCATTTCGAGAGCCTGCATGCGCATGATGCCGTGGCGCGGGTCACCGGTTAGACGGCCGCGCTCCGCTGTTATTTCTCCGGGACTATCGCTGCTCGTTTCTTTCCAGCACCAGTAACGGATCCACCCGTACGTCGAACCAGTTCATGCCCCAGTGCAGGTGCGGCCCGGTCGCGCGCCCGGTGGCGCCGACCGCCGCGATGACCTGGCCCTGCTCGACGCGGTCGCCGATCTTCACGTCGATCCGCGACAGGTGCAGGAAATTCGAGCTCACACCGTGGCCGTGGTCGATCAGCAGCGTGCCGCCGGTGAGATAGAGCGCCGGTGCGGCGAAGGTGACGATGCCGGCTGCAGGTGCCTTCACCGCCGTGCCGGCAGGCGCGGCGATGTCCATGCCCGAGTGCCCGCTGCCGGGCTTGCCGTTGTAACTGCGCGCATTGCCGAAACGACCGCTGATGCGGCCTTGCAGCGGCCAGGCGAAGGCCTGTGCGAAATCGGCGCGATCGTCGTCGCGCAAACGCGCGGCTACGACCTCGGCCTGTTCGCGTTCGATGCGCGCGGCGATGTCCGGTGGCGGATCGACCGTTTTCGGCGGCACGCCATCGATACGTTCGAGCGGCCAGTCGCGCGGCGTCACCAGGATCGTAGTCTGTGCGCGGCTTCCATCCGCACGCACCACCTCGACAGCGAGTGGTCCGGTTTGGTCACGACCGACGCCGAACACGACCGTGCCGTAGCCCGTCGGGCGCAGCTTGCGGCCCGCATAGTCGACCTCGCTGCCTGCGGGCACCTTGCCGAAGACCAGGGCGCCCTGCGAAACAGCGGCAGGAAACACGATGCGCTGGTCATCGACCTGCGGCAGCGACGGCACCGGTTCGGTTGCGGATTCCTGGGCGCCGGCTACAGCACCCGCCAACGCGATGGCCGTGCCAAGCATCGCCGCAATCAGGGTCTTGTATTGCAGGATTCTGCGATGCAGCCGCGCCGGCTCAGCGCTGCCTGCAGCCTTCATCGATCGAACGCCAACCGCTGCCCCTGCGGCGCGCCGACCAGGCGTTCGCCGTTCCACACGACTTCACCGTTGACCCAGGTCGTCGCGATGCGCGAATGGAAGGTCGTGCCCTCGAACGGCGACCAGCCGCATTTCGACAGCACGTCCTCGCGGCGCACGGTGAACGGTGTGTCGTCGATCAGCACCAGGTCGGCGCGATAGCCTTCGCGCAGGAAGCCGCGCTCGTGCACGTCGAACAGCTGCGCCGGCGCGTGCGCGAACTTGCGCACGACCTGCGCCGTGGTCAGCCGTCCTTCGTGCACCAGCTCCAGCGCCGCGACCAGCGCGTATTGCACCAGTGGCAACCCGCTCGGCGCCGACGTGTAGGGCCGCATCTTCTCCTCGAGCGTATGCGGAGCGTGGTCGGTCGCGAGCACGTCGATCGTGTCCTCGGCCAGTGCGCGGATCAACGCCTCGCGATCGCTCGCATCCTTGATCGCTGGATTGCACTTGATCAGATGGCCGAGACGCGCGTAGTCGGCGCGATCGAAACGCAGGAAATGGACGCAGGTTTCGGCGGTGATGCGCTTGCGCACGCCATCGGCATCGACCAGTGGGCCGGGCGTGAACAGCGCCAGCTCGTCGGCGGTGGAGATGTGCAGCACGTGCAGGCGCGAGTCGTGCCGGCGCGCGAGCGAGATCGCCAGTTGCGTGGACTTCACGCAGGCTTCGCGCGAGCGGATGTCGGGATGGCATTCGGCGGGGATGTCGTCGCCGTACTTCGCCTTGTACTTCGCCAGTTCGGCGTCGATCATCGGCGTGTCTTCGCAGTGCGTGATGATCGGCGTCGGCGCATCGCGGAACACCGCATCGAGGATCACCGGGTCGTCGACCAGCATGTTGCCGGTCGATGCACCCATGAACACCTTCACGCCGGGCGCGGTGCGCGGATCGAGCGCGCGGATCGCCTCGAGGTTGCCGGTGCTCGTGCCCATGTAGAAGCCGTAGTTGGCCCAGGCGCGGCCGTTCGCGCGCGTGTATTTGTCCTCGAGGGCGGTGGCGTCGAGTGTCGGCGGACTGGTGTTGGGCATGTCCATGAAACTGGTCAGCCCGCCTGCGACGGCCGCTGCCGATTCGCTGGCCATGTCCGCCTTGTATTCCAGGCCCGGCTCGCGGAAGTGCACCTGGTCGTCGATCATCCCCGGCAACAGCCGGCGCCCGGCGGCATCGACTACGGTGTCGCGGTCGCGCGCGGCGAGGCCGGAACCGATTTCGACGATGCGTCCGCGCGAGACGCGCAGGTCGCCATCGAATTCGCGCTCCTCATTTACCAGGCGTGCATTGACGATCAGGGTATCGGTCATGGGGAAACCATCTTCATCAGGAGTGTCCGGTGGCGGGCGGCACGGGATCGTGACCGCCGGGGTGCAGGGGATGGCAGCGCGCGATGCGACGGATCGCCAGCCAGCCGCCTTTCATCGCACCGAAACGTCCGATCGCCACCATGGCGTACTCCGAACAGGTCGGCGCAAAACGACAGCGAGGCCCGAGCAAGGGGCTCAGCCAGCGTTTGTAGGTGCGAAGCAGAGAGATGAGAAGTCGGTCGATCACGATGAATGAACACGGCGCAGAGCAGGATTCGCGGTTGCTGCTGCAGTCGCAGCAGGGTATAACAGCGCGCTTTCCCGTCCAAGGGAACCAAAGGAACCGCCTCAAGTGGCAGTGAAGAAACCAGTCCAAAAGGCCGCCAAGGCCAGCAAGAAGACCAGCAAGCCCGCCGCCAAGAAGGCCCCCGCAAAGAAGCCGGCAGCGAAGAAGCCGGCTGCCAAGAAGGTCGTCGCCAAGAAGCCCGTGACCAAGAAAGTGGTCGCGAAGAAGCCAGCTGCCAAGCCGGTAGCCAAGAAGGCCGTTGCCAAGCCAGCGCCGAAGAAGGCCGTCGCGAAGAAGGCCGCCGCCAGCAAGGCGCCCGTGAAGGCAGCTGCCAAGCCGGCAGCGAAGCAAGCCGCTGCGGCCAAGCCCGCTGCCAAGGTCGCCGCTGCGGCCGCCAAGCCGGTCGCCAAACCTGTGGAACAAGCCAAGCCCGCCGTTGCCGCGAAGGCTGCGCCGAGCAAGTCGGCCGCGTCGAAGGACGGTGCCAGCCTGGTCAAGCCGATCGCCAAGCCAATCGTGGCGCCGCGTCCGGTGGGCAAGGTCGCCGTCGCCGTGGTCGCCAAGCAGACGGCACCCACGCCCAAGACCAAGTACAAGGTGGTGCCGTACAAGAACGATGAAGCCACCGGCCGCCCGGTCCTGCCGCAGGGCTACAGGCCCGGCACGGACGAGGAATACATGGGGCCGCTGCACATCGAGTATTTCCGCCAGCGCCTGCTCGGCTGGCGCGCGGACCTGGTCGAGGAATCCAAGCAGACCATCGAAAACCTCAAGGACGAAGTGCGCGATGTCGGCGACGAAGCCGAACGCGCCACCCGTGAGACCGAGAACTCCCTGGAACTGCGCACCCGCGACCGCTACCGCAAGCTGATCGGCAAGATCGACAGCACGCTCAAGCGACTGGATTCGGGCGAGTACGGCTACAGCGTCGACTCGGGCGAGGAAATCGGACTCGAACGGCTGGAAGCGCGCCTCACCGCCGAACGCACGATCGACGAGCAGGAGCGCTGGGAGCACCTGCAGAAGCAGATCGGGGACTGAGCTGGGTCTGCCGCGCTATCAAAAAAGCCCCGCATTCGCGGGGCTTTTTTTGCCGAGACTGAAACAGTCGCGGGCGGATCCAGAGGCATTGATGGGGGCGCATAGTGGGGATGGTTCCAAACGCGCGGTCATCGCTGGATCCCGCAAGCCTGCTCCAGCTCCTTCCCCCGCGCAGCGGGGGAAGGTTGGGATGGGGGTGAGTGGATCCACAATTGCTGCAGCACGAACAAGCACGCCGAAGAAGCGTTGCCATGCACGGCCACCACCGCGCTACTGCAGATCCCGCAGGTCCAACCGGCGCAATTTCGGCGCCAGTCTCGCCGTCGCGGCGACCACCGCCAGCGTCATGCAGCCACCAAAGACCACCGATGGCACCAGGCCGAGCAGGCGTGCGGCGACGCCCGACTCGAACGCGCCGAGTTCGTTCGACGAGCCGATGAAGATGCCATTGATCGACGAGACCCGTCCGCGCAGATGATCGGGTGTGGCCAGTTGCAGGATCGTGGAGCGCAGCACCACCGAGACACCGTCGCACATGCCCGACAGCAGCAGCATCGCCACCGACAACCACAACTGCCGCGACAGCGCGAAACCGATGATGCACAGGCCGAAGCCAGCCACGGCAAACAGCAGCAGGCGCCCGGCATTGCGTTTCGGCGGATGCCGCGCGAACCACAGGCCGACCAGCACCGCGCCTGCGGCCGGGGCTGCACGCAGGATGCCGAGCGCCTCGGGCCCGTAGTGCAGGATGTCGTGGATGAAGGCCGGCAGCAGCGCGACGGCTCCACCGAACAGCACCGAGAACATGTCCAGCGCCTGCGCGCCGAGCACGACCTGATTGTTGAACACGAAGCGCAGGCCCTCGCCAATGCTCTTGAACACCGGCGCGCGGTCGGCAGGCAGCGCCGGCTCGGTCACGCGCAGGGAGATGATCGCGATCGATGCCGCCGCTGCGAATGCGGCGGCGACGAGATAAGTCGTCGCCAGGCCCTGCCACGCGATCAGCAACCCGCCGAGCGCCGGTCCCGCCACCAGCCCGACCTGCATCACCACGCTGCCGATGCCGGCGCCGCGCGCGAACTGTTCGCGCGGCAGTACGCGAGCGAACAAGGCGTTGTAGACCGGGCCGAGAAACGCGCGCACCACGCCGTTCAGCGCGATCGCGACGAAGATCATCTTGGTGCCGAACGCGGGCAGCACGCCGCTGGCGACGCCCGCCAGCATCAACGTGGTCAGCAGCAGCCCGAGGCAGGCGAACATGCCGAGCTTGCGGCGCGGCAGATGGTCGACCGCATAGCCGGCGAACAGCGCGAAGCAGAAATAGGGCACGACCTCGGTCAGACCGATCAGTCCGAGTGCCAGCGCATCGCGCGTGATCTGGTAAATCTGCCAGCCGACCGTCACCGCGACGATCTGGTACGACAGCATCGCCAGCAGGCGGTAGAACAGCAGGCCGGTGAAGCCGCGGTTGCGGAGCAGCAATCCGACGCTGTCCGCGCCGACGACGCTCACCGGGCGCGTTGCGCGGTGTCGCGGATGAAGCCGAGCAGGGCGGCGAGGCCGTTGTTGCGCGTCGGCGAGAGGTGTTTCGCCAGGCCGATGTCGTCGATGTAGGCCGGGTCGCTGGCGAGGATCTCGGCCGCGCTGCGCCCGGAATACACGCGCAGCGCCAGGAAGATCAGGCCCGAGACGATGGCCGAATCGCTGATCGCGGCGAAGTCGAGTTTTTTCGCATTGCCGGACGGCACGATCCAGACGATCGACTGGCAGCCGCGCAGGCGGTGCTCCTCGGTCTTCAGCGCTTCGGGGAATGCGGGCAGCTTGCGGCCGAGGTCGATCAGGTACTGGTAACGCTCCGACCAGTCGCCGAAGAAGGCGAATTCTTCCGCGATCGCGTTTTGCGCGTCGGAGGCGGTGGGTTCGAGGGGGAAGACAGCGTCGTTCATGTCAGTTCAATTGTTCCATCGCCATCGACGAGCCAGGTTTCATCGTAAGGCTGACCGTCGATCGTCTGGCTCTGCTCCCTCTCCTGCGAATGCAGGGGAGGGCTGGGGAGGGGTTGCCGGTATCCGACGATGCCTCCGGAGAGTCGTGCTTGATCCGAAGACACCCTCCCAACCGCCCCTACATTCGCAGGAGGAGGAGCGAAGGTGGCTACGCCCGCTTCCAGCGCACGCCCTGCGGCGTGTCTTCGAGCAGCACGCCTTCGGTGGCGAGCTGATCGCGGATCGCGTCGGAACGCGCGAAGTCGCGTGCGGCCTTGGCAGCAGAACGCTCGTCGATCAGCGCCTGGATACGCGCGTCATCACCCTCGGATGCGCCGCGCCCAAACCATTCCGCAGGCGATTGCTGCAGCAATCCGAGTGCGATGCCCGCGCCCACCAGGTCCGCTCTCAATTCATTCAAACGTTGCATCGAGTTCGGCTGCACGTTTCCGTGAACGACCTGATTGCGCAATGAGCGCGCTTCAGCGGCAATCGCGGCGATCTCGGCGAGCGCCTGTGGCGTGTTGAGATCATCCTCCAACGCAGCTTCGACAACAAGCGGAATGCCGTGTCTGCTGGCGCGATCGCCTGGATCATCCGATGTGCCTCGCAGCAGGGGCAAGGCCTCCAAGTCACGCAACGTTCCGTACAGCCGGTCCAGCGTCCGCACGCTCTGTTCGATCAGGCTCTCCGACCACTCCAGCGGCTGCCGGTAGTGCGCCGACAGCAAGGCATGGCGCAGCGCTTCGGGCGGATGCACGCGCAACAGGTCGTGCACCTTCTCGATGTTGCCCAGCGACTTCGACATCTTGGTGCCGCCGAAGTTGAGCATGCCGTTATGCAGCCAGTAGCGCGCGAAGATCCTGCCGCCGTGCGCGCATTCGCTCTGCGCGATTTCGTTCTCGTGGTGCGGGAACTGCAGGTCGACGCCGCCGGCGTGGATGTCGATGGTGTCGCCCAGGTGCGCCTCGGCCATCGCCGAGCACTCGATGTGCCAGCCGGGGCGGCCGCGTCCCCACGGCGACTCCCAGCCGGGCAGGTCGTCGGTGGACGGCTTCCACAGTACGAAGTCACCCGGATTGCGCTTGTACGGCGCGACTTCGACGCGCGCGCCCGCCAGCATGTCGTCGGGATCGCGCCGTGACAGCTTGCCGTAACCCTCGAACGAATCGACCGCGAACAACACGTGCTCCTCCGCGGCGTAGGCATGGCCACCGGCGATCAGGCGCTCGATCATCGCCACGATCTGCGGGATGTGACGAGTCGCCTCGGGCTCCACGTCCGGAGCGACGACGCCGAGTGCGGACATGTCTTCGCGGAAAGCCACCGCGAAGCGGTCGGTGATGGCCGTGATCGGTACACCTTGCTCGCGTGCGGCATGGTTGATCTTGTCGTCGACATCGGTAATGTTGCGCGCGTAGCGCAGGTTGCCGTGGCGGCGGCGCAGCAGCGCGGCGAGCACGCCGAAGACCACGTAGGGCCGCGCATTGCCGATGTGCACGTAGTTGTAGACGGTCGGCCCGCACACGTACATCGTCGGGCAGGCGGGATCGAGCGGCACGAACGGTTCCAGCCTTCGCGTCAGGGTGTTGTATAGGCGCAGGGCCATGCCGGGTCGCTGAAGTTCGGGTATCCGCATGATTCTACTGGTCGCGATGCGCGCACGACAGCATCGATTCAGGCCAGGATGGTGATCAACGCCTACACTTCCGGCCCCGATGCAACGCTTTGTCCTGCCCCTGACGATCGCCTGTCTCGCCTTCTCGGCGACCTCGGCGTGGGCGCAGAACACGGTCATCCAGAACGAGAACGTGCGCGTCGAGTACGCGCAGGTGCTGCATGCCGAGCCGGTCTATCAGACCCTGCGCGCGACCAGCATGGTGCAGCGTTGCGAGCAGTCGACCCCGGTCGCGCCTGCCGCCGAACCGCGCCGCGGCCTGTCGCGCGTGGTCGGTGCGGTGAAGGACGTCCTCACGCCTGCACCCGACAAGGACAAGGACAAGGAAGCCGACAAGGACGAAGCGGAAGGCGCGCCGGTAGAGGGTGATTGCCGCATGGTGCCGGTCGAGCGCGAGTTCCGGCGCGCGATCGCCTACGACGTCGATTACGTGCACAAGGGCGTCAAGTACCGCTCGCGGCTGCCGTTCGACCCCGGCAATCGCCTGCGCATCCGGGTGTCGGTGACCCCGATCGTGCCGCCCGCCGGCAGCCGCTAGCCCTGCGGGCAGCCTTGCGGCGTTGCGCCCTGCGTGCGACGATGCGCGCCCGATGACCCAAACCCACGCCGACGCCGTTGTCCTGACCTCCGCCCGCATGGCGGCCGGCATGACCTCGCGCGCGCGCCGACCGCAAGCCCACCAGCCTGCTGGATAGCCCGGAGCGTCATCGTCGTTTCACCGGACCAACCCAGCCTTGCCGCTGGGTTTTTTTGTTTTTGTCGAGCCCTTTTCAGAATTGCCCGTTTCCCGATTGGACACGCCATGACCCACGCCATCCGTCATTTCCTGAACACCCAGGACTGGAGCCGTGCCGACCTCGATGCGCTGCTCATCCAGGCCGCGTCGTTCAAGCGCCACAAGCTCGGCGATGCCCTGAAGGGGCGCTCGATCGCGCTCGTGTTCTTCAACCCGTCGTTGCGCACGCGCACCAGCTTCGAACTGGGCGCGTTCCAGCTCGGCGGTCATGCCGTGGTGCTGCAACCGGGCAAGGACGCCTGGCCGATCGAGTTTGACCTCGGCACGGTGATGGACGGCGATACCGAGGAGCACATCGCCGAGGTCGCGAAGGTGCTTAGCCGTTATGTCGACATGATCGGCGTGCGCGCGTTCCCGAAGTTCGTCGACTGGTCGCTCGACCGGCAGGACAAGGTGCTGCGCGGTTTCGCCGAGCACGCCACGGTGCCTGTGATCAA
>JACMKK010000452.1 GCA_014380115.1 Luteimonas sp.
ACGAGGTCGGTCGCGGTAGCGCCTTCCGGCATGCGGCCGATCAGCTTGAAGCCGACGACCTGCGGAATCAGCATCGACGATGCCTGGCCCAGCATCGCGGCTTCCGCCTCGATGCCGCCGACGCCCCATCCGAGCACGCCGAGGCCGTTGATCATCGTGGTATGGCTATCGGTGCCGAACACGGTGTCCGGGAATGCCTGCAGTTCGCCGTCGACCTCGCGCTCCATGACGACACGGGCAAGGTTCTCGAGGTTCACCTGGTGCACGATGCCGGTGTTCGGCGGCACGACCTTGAAGTTGCCGAACGCCTTCTGGCCCCAACGCAGGAAGCTGTAGCGCTCCATGTTGCGTTCGAACTCGATCTTGCCGTTGAGGTCCAGCGCATCGGCACGGCCGAACACGTCGACCTGGACGGAGTGATCGATGACCAGTTCCGATGGAATCAGGGGATTGATCTGGCTGGCCTTGCCGCCGAGCTTGGCGACGGCGTCGCGCATCGCGGCCAGGTCGACCACGCAGGGGACGCCGGTGAAATCCTGCAGCACCACGCGCGCCGGCATGAAGGCGATTTCGGTGTCGGGTTCGTCCTTGGCATCCCAGGTCGCCACAGCCTCGATGTGGGCCGGCGTCACCGTCACGCCATCCTCGTGGCGTAGCAGGTTCTCGAGCAGGATCTTCATCGAATACGGCAGTTTTGCCAGATCGAAGCGTTCGCCGAGTTTCGGCAGGCTGGAATACACGTAGGACTTCCCGTTGACGTCGAGACGTGCGCGGGTGGCGAAGGAGTCTGCCATCGATGGCTCCTGGCGAAGGGCGGGGAGGGCGGGGAATCAACACCGCGGTTTAGCCCGTTCATTATGCCGCATGGCGCTTCACAGCGCAGCTTCGGCGCGCTGCAAAACAAACGTGTCGCGGCAGTTCGTGCCCGGTTAGTCGAGTTGCGCTTCGACGGTCTCGACGAGTTCGCGCTTGCGCAGCAGGAAATCCCACAGGCTGCCGTCCATTTGCCGCCACAGGACCGCCGAGCGCAGCGCCGCCAGCAGCACCGCGCGGATCTCGGCGACGACGTCGGCCTGGCCGAGGTAGTGCGGGTTTCCCTGCACCATGACGCGCGGGCGCAGGTGGCTGACCGTTTCGGCATACAGCTTGCCGAGTCCGGCGAGCACTTCGGGGTGCGTGCTGCCCAGGCGTGCCGCCGCTGGTGCCAGCGCGACGATGCGTTCGTGTACTTCCTGCGCCATGGCGTCATCGCGGACGAAGCGTCGTTCCAGCTGGGTCACGGCCAGCGCCAGCTTCGGCAGGAATTCGTCATCGCTCTGGCTGCGAAAATAGTCGCGCAGCAACAGCAGCCCCGGGCGCAGCGCACGCACGTCGCCATAGATCTCATCCGGCGATTCGGCATCGATGCGGAACACGCTGTCCACCGCGGTCGACAGCACGGCGGCGTCGGCCTGGCCGGTTTCGGCGACGCGGCGCACTTGTTTCAGCGCCTGTACTAGGCCGGCCAATGCCAGTACCCGCGGTTCCATCCGCGCGCTCATGCGGTCTGCTCTTTGATGCGGCGTGCTGTTAGGCGGCACGCTGTCAGGCGGCTTGCTCTCATGCGGCGTGCTCTCTCCGGACTTGTTCGAGGGGGGCATCGGTGGCGAGGATGACGGCGCCACCCAGGCAGACATCGCCGTCGTAGAGCACCAGCGACTGGCCCGGCGTTGCGGCGCGCTGTGGCTGCTGGAAACCTACGTCCAGGCTGCCGTCCTCGTGCACCCGCACTTCGCAAGCCTCTTCGGACTGCCGGTAGCGCGTTTGCGCCGTGCAGGCGAACACTGCGGCGGGCGGTGATCCCGCGATCCAGTGCGCCTGCTCGGTGTGGATCCGCGTCGACAGCAGATAAGGGCTGTCGCTGCCCTGGTCGACGATCAGCAGGTTGCGCTCGACGTCCTTGCCGACCACGTACCAGGGCGCCGCGTCGAACCCGCGCACGCCGCCCAGCTGGAGGCCTTCGCGCTGGCCCAGCGTGAAATAGAACACGCCAGGATGCGTGCCCACGGTGCGTCCATCCGGCGTGCGCATCTCGCCTGGCCGCGCGGGCAGGTAGCGCGCCAGGAACTCGCGGAAGTCGCGCTCCCCGATGAAGCAGATACCGGTCGAATCCTTCTTCGCAGCCGTCGGCAGGCCGGCTTCGGACGCCATGCGACGCACGTCGGACTTGGGCAACTCGCCGAGCGGGAAAGTCGTTGCCGCCAGCTGCGCCTGGCCAAGCTGGTGCAGGAAATAGCTCTGGTCCTTGCCGCGATCCAGCGCCCGTCGCAACTCATATCCGCCGGCCGAGCGCGAAACGCGTGCGTAGTGGCCCGTCGCGATGCCCTCGGCGCCGAGCGCGTGGGCGGCGTCGAGAAAATGCCTGAACTTGATCTCGCGGTTGCACAGCACGTCGGGATTGGGCGTGCGGCCGGCGGCATACTCGGCGAGGAAGTGGGCGAAGACGCCTTCCCAGTATTCGCTGGAGAAATCGCGGAAGTGGATCGGCAGGCCGAGCCGGCCGCAGACGGAGACCGCGTCGCGGCGGTCGTCCTCGGCGCGGCAGTCGCCACTGCCGTCGTCGGCCCAGTTCTGCATGAACAACCCGGCGATCGGTTCGCCGGCATCGCGCAGCAGCAAGGCCGCGACCGACGAGTCCACGCCGCCGGACATGCCCACGATCGTCCGCGGCGTCGCGCAGCCCGACGTATCGACGTTCGAAACGCTCATGCCCTCATGCCCTCATGCCATCTGCTGCAGCAGGGACAACGGGTGGCGGCGGCCGGCCAGGTGATCGGCGACGACCTGCCAGACCAGGGGGCTGCGATGGCGGTCGCGCGCCTCCATCAGTTCGGCAGGTGTCATCCACAGTGCGCGCAGGATGCCTTCGTCCAGGGCGCGCGCAGGATCGTGGCGCAGCGGCTCGGCGGCGAAGGCGAAGCGCAGGTAATGACGATCGGTCTCGGGGGCTTTCCATTGGTACGCGCCGACGAAGGCGGTGAGCTTCACGTCCCAGCCGGTTTCTTCGCGGGTCTCGCGCAGGGCGGCATCGAGCAGGCTCTCATCCGGCTCGAGGTGGCCGGCTGGCTGGTTGATGACGGTATGGCCGTTGACGCGTTCCTCGACGCACAGCAGCCGGCCGCCGTCGACCACGACCGTGGCGACGGTCACATCGGGTTGCCAGAAACGGCCTTCGCGATAGCTCATAGCGGCATTGTCGACCGGCGGGGCGCGCCACGTCCACGCCCGGCGCTTGCGCGGCTTCGTATAATTGCTGCATGGCACGAAAAAACGACCCAGAGCGCGACCACGGCACCGTGGTGGAAACCAGCAAGCCCGAAGTGGCGCGCCCACCGCTCTATTCCGTCCTGCTGCTGAACGACGATTACACGCCGATGGACTTCGTGGTCGAGGTGCTGACCCGCTTCTTCGCGATGAATCTCGACAAGGCCACGCAGGTCATGTTGCACGTCCATACCCGCGGCCGCGGCGTCTGTGGCGTCTTCAGCCGGGATGTCGCCGAATCAAAGGTGGCCCAAGTTAACGAGTATGCGCGTTTGAACCAGCATCCCTTGCTGTGCACGATGGAGAAAGCCTGACGCGTGTCGCAACTTCTTCACCTCAGGAAGACTCTACTTCGGCAGAACAATGAGCACCGTGAACGGAACACTGAGGACGAGCCTGCCCAGCTTGCGCGGTGTCCTGCAAAAGGCCTAAAACGGATCATCGGGCGGGGTATGGAAAAGCACGGCCACGTCCCCATCTAGCTCGCAGTGGTGTTACGCCAAATTCTGGAGGCTTCCGCCCCATGTTCAGCAAAGATCTCGAGTACTCCATCGGCCAGTGCTACAAGCGTGCCCGCGAGGCGCGCGACGAGTACATGACGGTCGAACACCTGCTGCTCGCGCTGCTCGACAACCCCTCGGCCGAGGGCGTGCTCAAGGCCAGCGGCGCCGATTTCCACCGCCTGCGCAGCGACCTCGAACAGGCGATCAGCAGTTCGGTCAACAAGCTTTCCGACGACGATGGCCGTGACACGCAGCCGACGCTCGGCTTCCAGCGCGTGCTGCAGCGTGCTGTCTACCACGTGCAATCCTCGGGCAAGAAGGAAGTCACCGGCGCCAACGTGTTGGTGGCGATCTTCGGTGAGAAGGATTCGCATGCGGCTTATTTCCTCAACCAGCAGGATGTGACCCGGCTGGACGTCGTCAACTATCTCTCTCACGGCATCGCCAAGACCGGCGGCGAAGAGTCGCAGGATGGCGAAGGCGCAGGGGCCAAGCACGGTGAAGGCGCAGAGGGCGACGGCAAGGGAGACGCCCTGGCCGAGTACGCCAGCAACCTCAACGAGTTGGCGCGCGAGGGCAAGATCGATCCCCTGGTCGGCCGCGCCGACGAAGTCGAACGCACCATCCAAGTGCTCTGCCGCCGTCGCAAGAACAACCCGCTGTACGTGGGCGAGGCAGGCGTGGGCAAGACCGCGCTCGCCGAAGGCCTGGCCAAGCGCATCGTCGATGAGGATGTGCCCGACGTGCTGGCCGATGCGACGATCTATGCGCTCGACCTCGGTGCACTGGTCGCCGGCACCAAATATCGCGGCGACTTCGAGAAACGTCTCAAAGCCGTGCTCACCCAGATCAAGAAGCATCCGGGCGCCATTCTGTTCATCGACGAGATCCATACCATCATCGGCGCCGGCTCGGCCAGCGGCGGGACGATGGATGCTTCAAACCTGATCAAGCCCGCGCTCGCCTCGGGCGACCTGCGCTGCATCGGTTCGACCACGTTTCAGGAATACCGCGGCATCTTCGAGAAGGACCGTGCGCTGGCTCGACGCTTCCAGAAGATCGACATTGTCGAGCCGACCGTCGGCGAGACCGTCGAGATCCTGCACGGCCTGAAGCCGAGGTACGAAGCGCACCACGGCGTCACCTATGCCGACGAGGCCATCCAGGCCGCCGTCGATCTGTCGGTCAAGCACATCGGCGACCGGCTGCTGCCGGACAAGGCGATCGATGTCATCGACGAGGCGGGTGCCCGTCAAAGGCTGATGCCGCCGGAAACGCGCAAGACCATGATCGACATCGAGGAAGTCGAGACGATCGTCGCGAAAATGGCCAGGATTCCGGCAAAACAGGTATCGGCATCGGACAAGGACGTGCTCGAGCACCTCGAGCGCAATCTGAAGATGGTGATCTTCGGCCAGGATCCGGCCATCGGTACGCTGACCTCGGCAATCAAGCTCGCACGCTCCGGCCTGGCCAATCCCGACAAGCCGATCGGCAACTTCCTGTTCGCGGGCCCGACCGGTGTCGGCAAGACCGAGGTCACCAAGCAGCTCGCGCTGCAGCTGGGCATCGAGCTGGTGCGCTTCGACATGAGCGAATACATGGAATCGCATTCCGTGTCCCGCTTGATCGGCGCGCCCCCGGGCTATGTCGGTTTCGACCAGGGCGGTCTGCTGACCGAGAAGATCGTCAAGACGCCGCATTGCGTGCTGCTGCTGGACGAAGTGGAGAAGGCGCATCCGGACATCTTCAACATCCTGCTGCAGGTCATGGACCGCGGCATCCTGACGGACACCAACGGGCGCGAGGCCAATTTCCGCAACGTGATCCTGGTGATGACGACGAATGCCGGCGCAGCGCAGGCCGCGCGGCGCTCGATCGGCTTCACCAAGCAGGACCACAGCACCGATGCGATGGAAATCATCCGCCGCGGCTTCACGCCCGAATTCCGCAACCGCCTCGATGCGGTAGTGCAGTTCCAGGCGCTTGGTTTCGACCACATCCTGCGCGTGGTTGACAAGTTCCTGATCGAGCTGGAGGCGCAGCTGCACGAGAAGAACGTGACGTTGTCGGCGACGCCGACCGCGCGCGACTGGCTGGCGCAGCATGGTTTCGATCCGCTGATGGGCGCGCGCCCGATGGCGCGCGTGATCCAGGACAAGATCAAGCGCCCGCTGGCAGACGAATTGCTGTTCGGCAAGCTGGTCCACGGCGGACGCGTCAGCATCGACGTGCGCGACGACGAGATCGTCGTCGAAGCTCAAGCGGAGCCCGAGAAGCTGCTGCCCGCGACCGTGTGACCGGTCGCAGGCAGCCAGGCGAGGATGTCAGCGGGAGCTTCGCTTGTAGCGGGCGAAATCGTCTGCGTCGATGAGGTCGACCTTCGTCACCGAGCAGCTGTCGCGATGTGCCTGGACTTGGGATTTCTGCGGGCACAGCCGGTTGGCAGTTCCGTCAGTGGTGATGCGCACGCTGGCCGTCATGGCCAGCGCCGGGCAGTCGCCACCGCTGAAGCCGACGCGGTAGTAGTTTTCGCCGTCCTTGATCGCAAGGAATTGCGTGCCTGAACGGACCGCCTGGCGGTTGGCAGCAAGATCGACGCAGTCGGCAAGCGGGTCGCTGGCGGCCATGGCCTGAGTGCTTGCAGCGCAAAGTGCGAGCGCTACGGCGAGAATACGGAAATGGTGTTGCATGGGAGAGGCCTCGTTGTCATGACAACCCGGTATCGGGCTGCGCTGCAACATAGCGGCTGGATGTGTCAGCGCGAATCTGCATGAAGTGCCTGTGACCACCGACAGGGTTGCAAAAAAACCTGCAACCATTGTCTGGCGTTGCGCATCTATTGCGATCCACAGGCAGCGATAACTGTTCATGCAGAATTAGAACGGCGGCCGATGGCCGCCGCTTCTGTCATGCATGTCCTGTCTGCACGAATCGCCTTACTTCATGCGGTAGGTGATGCGGCCCTTGGTCAGGTCGTAAGGCGTCATTTCCACCTTGACCTTGTCGCCCGTGAGGATGCGGATGTAGTTCTTGCGCATGCGCCCGGAGATGTGGGCGATGATCTCGTGGCCATTCTCCAGCTTGACCCGAAACATGGTGTTCGGGAGCGTCTCGGAGATCGTGCCTTCAAATTCTATGACGTCGTCTTTCGCCATGCGTCCTGTACTGCCGTGGGTGCGGGCGCGAGTAGCGCCCAAACAAGAGCGGCATTCTGACACGCGGCCTCACTCGGTGCAAAAGTTTCGTTAACCGGCCAGCATGCGGGCGGGCAGACGGCCGAATGGTTCGGTCCAGCGGCCGCTCCAGCCGGGCTGTTCCGTCAAACCGGCGATCGTCCGGGTGAACCGCGTCCTCGACCAACTCTCGGCACCCAGGCTCGCGAGATGATCGTTGGCGACCTGGGCATCGATCAACGGCCAGCCCCAGGTCCGCAGGCGGTACGCAAGGGCGGCGATCGCCGTCTTGGAACCTCCGCTGCGCGCACTGAACATGCTTTCCCCGAAGAACATGCGGCCGATCGCGACGCCGTAGATCCCGCCGATCAGCAGTTCGCCGTCGAACACTTCCACGCTATGCGCGTGACCGAGCCGGTGCAGCGCTGCATAAGCCTCCCGCATCCCGTCGGTGATCCATGTGCCGCCTTGCCCGACGCGCGGTGCCTCGGCGCAGGCGCGCACGACGGCATCGAAGACCGTGTCGGCCCGGACTTCCCAGGTCGATCCACGCAAGCCGCGCCTGAAGCGCGACGAGAGATGCACGCCGTCGGTCCGGAACACCGTTCGCGGGTCGGGACTCCACCAGAGGATCGGCTGCCCCTCTGAGAACCAGGGAAAAATGCCATGCCTGTAGGCGTTGAGCAGGCGTAGAGGCGTGAGGTCGCCGCCTGTGGCGAGCAGGCCGTCCGGCTCATCGAAAGCGGTCTCGACCGGCGGGAACGGCGCGCTCGGGTCAGGGTCGAGGACTCGGAGACGCAGATTCATGGCCTCAGGTTAAACCCGCAGCGACAGATGGACGGTAGTTCGAGGAGACAGAAGACGGCTGGATCAACGGCGGAACGGCGAGTGTTCGATCAACCCGGCCGCATATTGCCGTATCGCTTGCCCTTCTTCATCGCACCAGTGACGCAGTGCTTCGGCGAACGCCGGATCGGCGATCCAGTGTCGGCTGCGCACATACGCCGGAAGGAATCCGCGCGCGATCTTGTGCTCGCCCTGCGCGCCCGGCTCGAACCTGCGCAGGCCCTCTCGCAGGCAGTAGTCGATGCCCTGGTAGTAGCAGGTCTCGAAGTGCAATCCGGGTACGTTCTCGAACGCGCCCCAGTAACGTCCGTACAGGGTGTCGCCGCCGCGCAGGCAGAGCGCGCCGGCGATCGGGATGTGGTCGCGCTCGGCCAGGAAGACGACCAGTTGCCTCGGCATCGCCTTGGCAACGTGCTGCAGGAACTCCAGCGTCAGCGCAGGGGAGTTGCCGTATTCGGCGAAGGTCTGCAGGTACATGCCATGCATGGCCGCAAGGTCGACGCCACTGGCCTCATCGCCATGCAGCACGCGGAACACGACGCCCGCGCGCGCGACCTTGGCGCGCTCCTGACGGATGTTCTTGCGGTGCTTGTGGTCCATCGCGGCGAGGAAGGCATCGAAGTCGTCCCAGCCGGCTTCGTTATGCCAGTGGTACTGCACGTCGATGCGCGGCAACCACGCCCGGTCGTCCTGCATCTGACGCTCTCCGAGCTGGCCGGTGCGGACGCAGAAAGCGACATCCTCGGCTTGCTCGTGGAAGTTGACGTGCGCCGACGACAACCCGTATTTGCGTGTATGCGCAACGATCGCCTCGATCAAAGGCTGTCGCATCGCCGCATCGCGCACCAGCAAACGCGGACCGGTCACCGGCGAGTAGGGCACCGCGCCCAGCCACTTCGGAAAATAGTCCTGGCCATAGCGACGGTAGGCATGCGCCCAGGCATGGTCGAACACGAATTCGCCATGCGAATTGGCCTTCAGGTATCCCGGGGCCGCTGCGACCAGCGCATCATCTTCCCAGAGCGTCACGTGCTGCGGCGTCCAGCCCCAATCCTCGCGCAGGCAGCCGTGTTCCTCGAGCCCGGACAGGAACGCATGCAAAACGAAAGGATTGCGGCCGTCGTGCAGGGCATCCCAGCTGGCAGCAGGGATCTCCACGAGCTTTCCAAAGACACGAACGGTCGACATCGTCGCTTACTCCCTCCCCAGCGCGGGGGAGGGGAGGGTGTCCAGTGCGTCAGGCATCGACACCACCCCGACCTTCCCGGTGAAGGGAAGGAGCCAGCATCAAGCGTCCTTGTCCAGGAATTTCTCGGCATCCAGTGCGGCCATGCAACCAAAGCCCGCTGAAGTGATCGCCTGCCGGTAGTGCTGGTCGGCGACGTCGCCCGCAGCGAACACGCCGGTGACCGAAGTCTCGGTGGCGCCGCCGCCGAGTCCGGAGCGGATCTCGAGGTAGCCGTTGTTCATCGCCAGCTGGCCTTCGAACAACGACGTGTTGGGCGTATGGCCGATGGCGACGAAGAAGCCGTGGACGGCGATCTCGCGTGTCGAATCGTCCTGCACCGACTTCACGCGCATGCCGGTGACGCCGGCGTCGTTGCCGAGCACCTCGTCGACGACGTGGTGCCAGATCGGCTCGATCTTGCCGGACTGGATCTTGGCCTGCAGCTTGTCCTGCATGATCTTCTCGGCGCGCAGCGTGTCACGGCGATGCACCAAGTAGACCTTGCGCGCGATGTTCGACAGATACAGGGCTTCCTCGACCGCGGTATTACCGCCACCAACGACGGCCACGTCCTGGTCCTTGTAGAAAAACCCGTCGCAGGTGGCGCAGGCGGACACGCCGCGGCCCTTGAATTTCTCTTCCGATGGGATGCCGAGGTATTTCGCGGTTGCACCGGTGGCGATGACGATGGCGTCGGCGGTGTATTCACCGTTGTCGCCCTTCAGCCGGAACGGACGCTGCGACAGGTCTGCGGTATGGATGTGGTCGAAGATGGTCTCGGTCTCGAAGCGTTCCGCGTGCGCCTGCATGCGTGTCATCAGGTCCGGGCCCTGCAGACCGTGCGCGTCGCCCGGCCAGTTGTCGACCTCGGTCGTGGTCATCAGCTGCCCACCCATCTGCAGGCCGGTGACGACCACGGGCTTGAGGTTGGCGCGCGCGGCGTAGACGGCGGCGGTCCAGCCGGCGGGACCGGAACCGAGGATCAGCAGGCGGCAGTGTTTCGAGGTGCTCATGTATACTCGCGGCGCTTGTTGCGTGGTGGTTTTAAGCGATCTATCGCAGCACATAGCTTGGCGGCGCGGCTGCGGCAACACAAGGCGCCCGGTAGCGGCGGCATTGAAACAATCAGTTCGGGATGCGCCGCCTTTGCGGCGTTTTTTGTGCAGGAGAAGACAGATGCGGATCGGCGTTCCGAAAGAAACCAAGACCCTCGAAGGCCGCGTGGCATTGGTCCCGGCAGCGGCAGGCGACCTGATCAAGCGCGGCCACGAGGTGTGGCTGGAAAAGGATGCCGGCATCAAGTCCGGGTTCAAGGACGCCGACTACGTCAAGCTGGGCGTCAAGATCGCGCCGGACGCCGCCGCGCTGTACGAGAAGGGCGAACTGATCGTCAAGGTCAAGGAGCCGATCGAGGGCGATCTCGCGCTGCTGCGCAAGGATCACCTGCTGTTCTGCTATCTGCATCTTGCGCCGCTGCCCGCGCTCACCAAGCGCCTGCTCGACATCGGCCTGACCGGTATCGCCTTCGAGACGGTCGAGATCGAAAACGGCGACCTGCCGCTGCTCGCGCCGATGTCGATCATCGCCGGCAAGATCGCGGTACAGGTCGGCACGCACCTGCTGCACCAGCCCATGGGCGGCAAGGGCAAGCTGCTCGGCGGCCTGCCGTCGACGGAGCGCGGCAAGGTGGTCGTGTTCGGCGCAGGCGCGGCCGGCGGCAATTCGGCCGCGCTGGCGGCTGCCGGCGGATCGCACGTGGTGGTCTTCGAAAAGCGCCAGGACCGCATGGACGAGATGATGCGGCTCGGCAACAACGTGACCGCCTTGTATCCGTACGACGAGGTCGTCGCGCGCGAAGTGGCTTCGGCCGATCTGGTCATCGGTGCCGTGCTGGTGACCGGCGCGGTCGCGCCGCACGTGGTCAACCGCGAGATGATGAAGTCGATGGAGGACGGCAGCGTCATGGTCGACATCTCGATCGACCAGGGCGGCTGCTTCGAGACTTCGCGGCCGACCACCTGGAAGGACCCGACCTACGTCGAGGAAGGCATCATCCATTTCGCCGTCACCAACATGCCCGGTGCCGTGCCGCAGACGAGCTCGCAGGCGATCTGCGCCGCGATCCTGCCATGGGTCAACAAGCTGGCGTCCGGCAGTTGGCGCGACAACGACGCCCTGGTGCGCGGCATCAACATCGAAGGCGGCAAGCTGGTGCACCCGGCCTTGCTGGACATGAAGCTCTGAAGTCGCTGGCTGGCGGGCACGGCCTTCCGGTCGCGCCCGCCCCGGTGGCCATGCAATCCCGCAGGAGGCTGGTGACAGGCCGCGATAGGTCTGTAAGATCAATCCCCTAGAGGACTTTCTTCAGGTATCGACACACGGTGGCACGCGAGCTTTCCGAACGCACCAGACTTCGCCGCGCCGCGCCTGCCGCCAAGCAGGCCGCTGCCAATCCGCGTCGCCAGCGTCTGTGGCGCGACATCGCGCTGATCCTGATCGCGCCGTTCCTGTTCTACCTGATGGCCACGCTGGTGACCTTCTCGCCGCAGGATCCCGGCTGGTCCCACTCCGGTAGCGTCACGGCACCGCTCAACAACGTCGGCGGCCGCGTCGGTGCCTGGCTGGCGGACGTGCTCCTTTATCTGTGCGGCTACGTCGCCTACCTGTTGCCGGTGATGCTCGGCATCGTGGCGTGGATCGCGCTGTTCGGCATGGACAGCGATGGCGACGGCGATGCCGACCTCGGTCCGGCGCTGCGCCTGGTGGGGATCGTCGGTTTCCTGGTTTCGGCGACCGGCCTGCTGTACTTGCGAGTGGGTGCGGCGCCAGATTTCTCTGCCGGCAGCGGCGGCATCCTCGGCCGCCTCGTCGGCAACTCGCTGTATCGCGGCTTCGGCCCGGTCGGCGGAAATCTTTTTCTGCTGGCTTTGTTGCTGGTGTCCGTGACGCTGGCGACCGGGCTGTCGTGGCTCGGCGTGATGGACCGCATCGGCAAATACGCATTGATGCTGCCGGGCCTGTTCCGACGCGGCACGCAGCAGGCCGCCGAATGGCAGGAAGCGCGCGCGATGCGCGAGGAGCGCGAGGAAGTGCGCCGGTTCGACAGCGAGCTGCGTGCGAAACGCGCGCCGGTCAGGATCGAGCCGCCGGCGCCGGCACAGGTCGAGAAGAGCGATCGTGCCAAGCGCGAGCAGCAGATCCCGTTGTTCCACGTCGGCGACGGCTCGGGGATTCCGCCGCTGGCGCTACTCGATGATCCGAAGCCGCAGGTCAAGGGCTACAACGAAGAAACCTTGGAGACCCTGTCGCGGCAGATCGAATTCAAGCTCAGGGATTTCCGCATCGAGGCGCAGGTGGTTGGCGCCTATCCGGGCCCGGTGATCACGCGCTTCGAGCTGGAGCCGGCCCCGGGCGTGAAGGTCAGCCAGATCAGCTCGCTCGACAAGGACATCGCACGCGGCCTGAGCGTGAAGTCGGTGCGCGTGGTCGACGTGATCCCCGGCAAGTCCGTCGTCGGCCTGGAAACGCCGAACACGCATCGCGAGATGATCTATCTCAGCGAGTTGCTGCGCTCGAAGGAGTACGACAAGTCCCCCAGTCCACTGACCCTTGCGCTCGGCAAGGACATCGCAGGGCGCCCGACCGTCGCCGACCTCACGCGCATGCCGCATCTCCTGGTCGCAGGTACGACTGGTTCGGGCAAGTCCGTCGCCATCAACGCGATGGTGCTGAGCCTGCTGTACAAGGCCAGCGCGCAGGACGTGCGCATGCTGATGATCGATCCGAAGATGCTGGAGCTGTCGGTCTACCAGGGCATTCCGCACCTGCTGGCGCCGGTCGTGACCGACATGAAGGAAGCCGCCAACGGCCTACGCTGGTGCGTGGCGGAAATGGAGCGTCGCTACAAGCTGATGAGCGCGGTCGGCGTGCGCAACCTGGCCGGCTTCAACAAGAAGGTGAAGGACGCGCAGGATGCCGGCCAGCCGCTGATGGATCCGCTGTTCAAGCCGAATCCGGATCTGAGCGAAGCGCCGCTGCCGCTCGAGACCTTGCCGTTCATCGTCATCTTCATCGACGAATTCGCCGACATGATGATGATCGTCGGCAAGAAGGTCGAGGAATTGATCGCGCGCCTCGCGCAGAAGTCGCGCGCCGCCGGCATGCATCTGATCCTCGCCACGCAGCGCCCGTCGGTCGACGTGATCACCGGCCTGATCAAGGCCAACATCCCGACGCGCATCGCGTTCCAGGTCTCGAGCAAGATCGACTCGCGCACCATTCTCGACCAGTCCGGTGCCGAGACGCTGCTGGGCCATGGCGACATGCTTTACCTGCCACCCGGTACGGCGCTGCCCGAGCGCGTGCACGGTGCGTTCGTCAGCGACGAGGAAGTGCATCGCGTCGTCGACCACCTCAGGCAAAGCAGCAAGGGCCCGGATTACCTACCCGGCGTGCTCGACGAAGTGCAATCGATGGGCGACGGCACCGTCGTCGGCGCAACCGGACTGCCGGAGAGCGGTGGCGGGGCAGGGGACGAATCCGATCCGCTGTACGACGAAGCCGTGCGCATCGTCACCGAGACACGACGCGCCTCGATCTCGGGCGTGCAACGGCGCCTGAAGATCGGCTACAACCGCGCCGCGCGCTTGGTCGAGGCGATGGAAGCCGCGGGTGTCGTGTCGCCGCCGGAGCACAACGGCGACCGCAGCGTGCTGGCACCGCCGCCGCCGAAGTAACGAGGCTGAACGCATTCGTTGGCTGACGCTCTCGTTGTCGCCCTCGTGAGCTCGTATTCAGCTTTTCGCCGACACACTCGCCTCAATGATTTCCGGAGCGAATTCGATGCTTGCTATCCGCCAGTTCGGCCTTGCTGCGCTGTTGATCACCAGCGCCATGTTCACGACCACCGCCTTCGCCGGTGCGCGCGACGACCTCGCGACGTTCACCAAGGGCCTCAAGGGTCTCGACGGGCAGTTCGTGCAGCAGGTTTACGACCCTAATGGCAAGCTCAAGGAATCCTCGAGCGGCCGTGTCGCCATGTCGGCACCGCGCCTGTTCCGCTGGGAATACGTGAAGCCGTATCCGCAGCTCATCGTCGCCGATGGCAAGACGGTCTGGGTGTTCGATCCGGACCTGGAACAGGTCACCAGGCGCCCGCAGGGCATCGAGGAGCAGAACAGCCCGCTGGCCGCATTGATCGATCCGTCCAAGCTCGACAAGGACTTCGCGGTGCGCGAGGGCGGCAGCAAGGACGGCCTGACCTGGCTGGTCCTCACGCCGAAGCAGGCCGCCGACGCCAGCTTCCGCTCTGCGCGCCTGGGCTTCGGCCAGCAGGGCCTGGCGA
>JACMKK010000453.1 GCA_014380115.1 Luteimonas sp.
GTTCGGCGAGTTCCAGTCCCAGCGATTTCTTGCCTTCGATACGCCAGCCAGGCTCCTGAAACGTCGCCACGGAGAAATAACCTTGCGGTATGTAGCGCTCCTTGAGCAAGGCACCGGCTTCGCGGATCGTCGGGCCGACCAGTTCCAGGATCACCTGACGTGGATGCCGGTGCGCCGCAGCCGCGACGTTGCCAAGGATCGGCGTCGGCGTGTCGTCGGGCATCGCCACCACGACCGACAAGCCGCCCGCGAGCGCATAGCGCACCAGCGAATCGCCGGCGTTGCCCTGCGTCGGTACGGCCAGCTTGGTCAGGCCGAGTCGGCGCGCCTGCGCGGCGACCATCGCCATGCCGCGATCCTTGAAGCTCTGCGTGGGGTTCGCACCGAAACCGGCGTGCGCCTTGCCCTCTTCCTTCAGCCGCAGGTCGAGGCCCGCGCGATGCGCGACCGGATGCGACGTGTAGTCCAGCAACGGCGTATGGCCCTCGCCGAGTGCGACGATGTGCCGCGCGTCGTCCGGATCGGCGGCATCCAGCGCCATCAGCGCACCGAAGCGCCACAGGTCGCGTCGTGCCGGGTCGTACCAGCCGGCGTGCGGCCGTTGCGCCGCGAGGCGCTCGATGTCCAGCACCATTTCCACCGGCCGCCCATCGATAGGATCGAGGTTCATCGGCACGTCGGCGGAATACTCAATGCCGGACGCCAGCCCGCGCACGCAGCGCACGTAGGACATGAAAGCTCCGCGCGTGGTCAGAAGACGGGCGGCAGGCCCAGGTGCGGTGCCAGGAACCAGTACGCGCCGAACAGCACCAGCGCCCACAACAATAGCTTCAACGCGAAGCCCGCGACCTTGAGCGCGAAGTACAGAGCGACCACCACCAGCACGATGCCCAACCAGCTCATGTCGCCACTCCGTGTTCGAGGATGTGCCTGCAGCGTAGCGGGTCAGGCCTCTGGCGATCCAGTGTCGGAAGGCCTGCGGGATTCAACCGTTGTCGGCCTGCTCGGTCAGCGGCCGCAGCGACGCGTCCAGCGCGATGCGCTCGTCGAACACGAAACAGTTGCCGACGTAACCCGCGCCACCGACCGTCTCGAAGTAGCCGAGGATGCCGCCCTCCAGCTGCAGCACGTTGTCCATGCCGTCCGATCGCATCCACAGCGCCGCCTTTTCGCAACGGATGCCGCCGGTGCAGAAACTGACCACCGTCGCATCGGCCAATGCCGCGCGATGCGGCGCAAGGGCTTCGGGCAATTGCGTGAAGCGGTCGATCGGCAACGTCAGCGCGCCGGCGAAAGTGCCGTGCGCAACCTCCTCTCGGTTGCGCGTGTCGAACAGCACCAGCCGCCTGCCCGCATCATCCCGGCCCTGCGCGATCCAGCGCGCGAGGTCCGCGGGCGCCACTGCGGGCGCGCGGGCGCGCAAAGGCGAGACGTCCTCGCGGCGGAAACTGATGATCTCCGGCTTGACCTTGACCTTCAGCTTTGCGAAGGGCTGTGTTTCGCTTTCGCTGCGCTTGATGCGGATGTCGGCGAAGCGAGGATCGCGGCGCAACTCGGTGACGAACGTGTCGATCGCAGCGGCCTCGCCTACCAGGAACAGGTTGATGCCCTCGCCGGCCACGAGCACCGTGCCGAGCAGACCAAGAGCCGCCGCCGCTGCGCGCAAGTCCGCGGCAAGCCTTTCCGGGTCATAGACGGCGACAAAGTGATAGGCGGCAATATTGATCAACATGCGCCCATTTTAACGGAGCGATGAACTCCCCTTCTCTCCGCGTAGCGGGGAGAAGGTGGCCGAAGGCCGGATGAGGGGCGAACGAAGTGAAGGCCTCCACCAGTCCGCAGAAGGGCGATACCCATCATTATCAACCATTCGGTTGACAATCAGCCGCTCTGAGGGCATATTCAACCACATGGCTGAATATCCAACCGCCCGCGAAGCGCAGCACCTCGACGACACCTTCCGCGCCCTCGCCGACCGCACGCGCCGCGCCATGCTGCGCTCGCTGGCCGAACGCGAACGCAGCGTCGGCGAACTCGCCGCGCCGTTCGCGATGTCGCTGGCCGCGGCCTCCAAACACATCAAGGTGCTGGAACAGGCAGGCCTGGTGCGTCGCACCGTGGAGGGACGCACGCACCGGGTGCGGCTCGATGCGCAACCCATGCATGCCGGCCTGGAATGGCTGCGCCATTACGAGCGCTACTGGAACGTGCGCCTGGATGCACTCGATGCCCTGCTGCGCGCGGAGGACGCCGCGGCGCGCAAAACCAAGCCGACGCCCAAGCGCGGTACTGCGAAGAAAGGTGGAGCGCGCAAATGAACCCTTCCGACCCCATTGTCCTGCGCGTCGTGCGCCGCTTCGAGGCGAGTCCAGAGCGTGTGTTCGACGCATGGCTGCAGCCGGCGACGGCCAGGCAGTTCCTGTTCGCGACGGCCGAAGGCGACATGCAGAAGGTCGAGATCGATGCCCGCGTTGGCGGCGGTTTCGTGATCGTCGAACGGCGCGGAGAGGAATTGGCGGAGCACTACGGCGTCTATCTCGAAATCGATCGCCCGCGGCGACTGGTGTTCGCCTTCTCGGCGGAGAAGCCCGATCCGGACGGCAGTCGCGTCAGCATCGATATCGTGCCGCACGGCAGCGGCTGCGAGCTCACCCTCACCCATCGCATGGCGCCGGAATGGAAGGACTACGCCGAACGCACGCAAGCCGGCTGGACGACCATCCTGGAAAGCCTCGCGCGCGCGCTTGCCGCCGTGCAAGGAGCGGAGACGCGATGACGCGTTCGGCGACGCCAGCGCGCTTCGACGCGAACGAGGAAGACACGAAGAAATTGCACGATGCCCCCATCGCCAAGGCGGAAATGCTGATCCGCAGGCCGGTAGCCGAAGTGTTCGAGGCCTTCGTCGATCCCGCCATCACCTCGCGCTTCTGGTTCACGCGTGGTA
>JACMKK010000454.1 GCA_014380115.1 Luteimonas sp.
AATGCGTCGAGGATGTATTCGAGCGGCGTGTTCGAGACCAGGCCGCCATCCCAGTACGCCTCCCCATCGATGGTCACCGGCGCGAATGCGGGCGGCAGTGCTGCCGATGCCAGCACGTGCTGCGGCCCGATACGCGTGTCGTTGCTGTCGAAGTAGACGAAGTTGCCGTTGTCCACGCGCGTCGCACCGACGGTCAGGCGGGTCGCGTCGTCGTCGTTGATGCGGTCGAAGTCGATCATCCGTTCCAGCGTCGCCTGCAACGGCGCGGTGTCGTAGAAACTGGTCGCCGACGGGCTGCCGTCCTCGAACAGGAACGGCGAGGTCGCGCGCGCGTCGTAGAAGCCGCGCTGGCCCTGCAGCAGCGCCGCCATCGCGCTGAGTCCGCCGGCCCAGGCCGAACGCTCGGCGCTCTCCGGCAATGCCGCGAGCAGGCTGCGGACCGCGACGGCGGGCCAGGAGAGGCTGCCGGCGGGATCGCAGATCAGTTCCCAGAACTCTCGCAGCCTCGCCACGCGCTGTTCCGGCGCGTTGCCGGCGAGGATCGCGGCGTTGATGGCGCCGATCGAGATGCCGGCGAACCAGTCCGGCCGCAACCCCGCCGCATGCATGCCTTCGTACACGCCGCACTGGTACGCACCGAGCGCGCCGCCGCCCTGCAGCACCAGCGCGACGGTGTCGTACTGGCGCGCCAGATCGGTCGGAGTCGGCATCGCCGCGGCTTGCGCCTTGGCCGGTTTGCCCGTTGCGCCGCCGCGCGTCACTGCATGAACCAGCCGTGGCTGACGACGAGGCTTTGCCCGGTCAGGGCATTGGTCTCGAACGCCGCGAGGAACAAGGCGACGTTGGCGACGTCGTCGACGGTGGTGAACTCGCCGTCGACCGTGCCCTTCAGCATCACGTTGCGGACGACTTCGTCCTCGCTGATCCCCAGTTCCTTCGCCTGCTCCGGAATCTGCTTCTCGACCAGCGGGGTGCGCACGAAGCCCGGGCAGATGACGTTGGCACGCACGCCGTATTCCGCAGCTTCCTTGGCGACGGTGCGGGCGAGGCCGAGCAGGCCGTGTTTGGCGGTGACGTAGGGCGCCTTCAGCTTCGAGGCCTCGTGCGAATGCACCGAGCCCATGTAGATGATCGCGCCGCCGGCTTTGCGCTTTTCCATGTCGCGCAGGCAGGCGCGCGTGGTGAGGAAGGCGCCGTCGAGGTGGATCGCCAGCATCTTCTTCCAGTCGGCGAACGCGAAGTCGGTGATCTTGTTGACGATCTGGATGCCGGCATTCGACACCAGCACGTCAATCCGGCCGTAATGCGCGATCGCGTCGGCGACGCCGCGGTCGACCTGCGCTTCGTCGGTGACGTCCATCGCCACGGCGAAGGCATCGCCACCGGCATTGGAAATTTCAGTCGCGGTCGCCTGTGCGGCGTCGAGCTTGAGGTCGGCGATCACGACCTTGCCGCCGTTGGCGGCGTAGACCTCGGCGATGCGCTTGCCGATGCCGCTGGCGGAGCCGGTGACCAGGCAGACCTTGCCGTCGAGACGAGTCATTGCGGGGGGTTCCGGAGTCGGGGGGGCGGACAAGATATCCCGCAGTCCGCTAAATCCGCGTTGTCCTTTCAGGCGATGGACGGGATGCACCGGTGCATGGGCGCAAGGGCGCAGCGCTCGCTACCTGCGGAACTCCTCGGGCTTCGGCAAGGTCACCGGTACGCCATCGGCATTGCACAGCTGCTGCGCGCACAGGCGCTCGCGCAACTTCGGGGTGGCCTGCACCAGCAGGTGGAAGATCGCGTTCTGCTCGATACTGCCGCGCACCGCGTCCGCGCCGGGACCGCG
>JACMKK010000455.1 GCA_014380115.1 Luteimonas sp.
CGCTCGATGCCGGCCACGTGGTGCTGGCGCGCGGCGGCAGCGCCCTCGATGCCGTCGTCGCCGCGGTCGTCGTGCTCGAGGATTCGCCGCGCTTCAACGCAGGCTTCGGTGCGGTGTTCAACGCCGACGGCCGCCACGAACTCGACGCCTCGCTGATGCAGGGTCACGATCGCGATGCCGGCGCGATCGCCGGCGTCACCACGATCCGCAACCCGATCCTGCTCGCGCGCGCGGTCATGACCGCCTCGCCGCACGTGCTGCTGGCGGGCGAGGGCGCCGAAGCTTTCGCCGACACGCAGCCCGCGATCGCGCGCGTGCCGAATTCCTATTTCGACACCGACGAGCGCCGCCGCCAGCTGCAACTCGCGCAGCAGCAGGAAAGTGCGCAGTCGCTCAACAAACTGCCGACCGTGGCCGGCGCGTATTTCGGCACCGTCGGCGCCGTCGCCCTCGATGCGCGCGGCCATGTCGCCGCGGCGACGTCGACGGGCGGCATGACCAACAAACGCTACGGACGCGTCGGCGATTCGCCGCTGATCGGCGCCGGCACCTGGGCCGACGAGCGCTGCGCGGTGTCGGGCACGGGTTGGGGTGAATTCTTCATCCGTTGCGCGGTCGCCCACGACATCTGCGCACGCGTCGCCTATCGCGGCGACACGCTGGCAACCGCCGCCGATGACGTGATCCTCGGGCAAGTCCCCGCACTCGGCGGCGACGGCGGTGCGATCGCGATCGACATCGACGGCCACATCGCGATGCCGTTCAACACCACGGGCATGTACCGCGGCTGGGTGAAGCCGGACGGGTCGCGCGGCACCGCGATCTTCGGCGACGACGCCTAGTCGGGACCGAATGGCCGCGCGCGGCCTTGGCGCCGTTCGGTGCCAGAATCGGCGCATGGATCTCGACCTCTACCGCGAACTGCGCGCCCAGGCTCGGCGTCTGGTCCGGCGCGCGGAAGAGGCGGACGACCTCGTGCAGGACGCGCTGCTGGCCGCGCTCGAAACGGGGCGTTCCGACGCGCCCTGGTTGGCGGGCGTACTGCGCAAGCAGTCGGCGATGACGGCGCGCAGCGCGATCCGCAGGCGGCGGCGTGAAGCGTCTGCCGGCGCGGAGACGGCCGCCACGGAGTTCGCCACGCAGACCGAAACATCGCTGCCACCCGACCCCCGCATCCTGCTCGAATACCTCACGCCGGCCGCGCGCCGCGTCGCCGTGCTCGCGCTGCACGGCCTGTCCGCGGACGAAATCCGCTGGATCCTGCAGCTCACGCCGGCCGCATTCCGGCAACGCCTGACCACGATTCGCAAGGCACTCGGTGCGTTGCCGCCGGCGCTGCAGGCCGAAAGCCTGGCGCTGGCCTACCTGCGCGATCCGGCGCGCAGCGCCGATCTGCAGTTCGGACTCGTGCGCCGCGCCCTGAAGGCGGCGATGCGCGGCGAACCGGGGCTCGGCACGCACGACACCGATGGCCATCTGATCCTGATCCGTTCGCCTGCTCACACTTCCGCCCCGCGCGGCAACGGATAAGTGACACCACAACCGGGGAGACCCCAATGCTCAAGGATTGCAGGATCGGCGCCATCGTGTTCTTCGTCAGCGACCTGGCGCGCTCGATGGCCTTCTATCGCGACACGCTCGGGCTGCCGATCGCGACCCGCGACGGCCACGATGGCGCCTGGGGCGTGGGCGACGTCGGCGAACTGACGCTGGTGTTCATCCCGCGCCCGGCCAAAGCCGGCGACACGCCGGTCGTGGTGTTCCGCGTCGACGGCGGCATCGACGACTACGCCGAGGCGCTGGCTGCGAAAGGCGTCGAGATCGTGGTCCCGGTCAGCGAGGCACCGGACGGCGGCTTGACGCTCGACTTCGTCGACCCGGATCGCAACATGCTCAGCCTGTACCAGCCGCCGCAGGCATCGCGGCGAAGGTGACCTACAAAGGCAGGACCTTACAAAGGCAGGACCTTACAAAGGCAGGACCTTACAACAGGTCGTCATTGCGCCCGTCCGACTGCGCCATGCGCCGCTCCATCTCCTCCGGGCTGACGTCCTCGATATGCGTGGCCAATGTCCATGAGTGCCCGAACGGATCGATGACGGTGCCGGTGCGGTCGCCGTAGAACTGGTCCTCGAGCGCACGCTCGACCTTGGCGCCAGCCTGCACCGCCTTGGCGAACGCGGCATCGACATCCTCGACATACAGCATGAAACCCGCGGTCGGGCCGCCGCGG
Source organism: Luteimonas sp. (assembly GCA_014380115.1). Taxonomy (GTDB): domain Bacteria; phylum Pseudomonadota; class Gammaproteobacteria; order Xanthomonadales; family Xanthomonadaceae; genus Luteimonas. The sequence goes on from JACMKK010000455.1 coordinate 2,234, forward strand.
CGGGCCGGGCCGAGGATGTTCATGTCGGGGAATTCATCGGCGAGCATGAAACGCGTGTCGCCGATCTGCATTTCGGCATGGCCGATCTTGTCGCCCATCGGCAGCCGGAACAGCTCGATCGCGCCGAAGGCCGCGCCGTAGAAATCGAGCGCCCTGGCGGCGCCGTCGATGTACAGGGAGGTCGTGAGGACGTGATAGCCGTCGGGGACGAACCTGACCGGAGCGGACTTCGCAACCATGACGCACGCTCCGCGGGAATGGGAGGCGCGACGATACGTCCGGCAGGGTTACGCAGGCGTTACCGGGTCGGCCGCATCGCGCAGGTCGAACTCGTACAGCACGAAGTCCTGCGGCGGATCCGATCCGCCGACGCTCGCATACAACCGTCGCGCCGCGACGTTGTCGGGTTCGGTGCCGACCCAGCCTTCGCTGCAACCGAGCGGGCGGCCGTGCGCGAACAGGCAGCGCAGCACGCGCTGGCCGATGCCCGCGCCGCGATGCGTCGGCGCGACGCCAACCTCGTTGATCCACAGCTGCGGCGGCTTGTCCGGGTGCACGTAGTGCACGGCCGATGCGAAGCCGACCACGACACCGTCGTCGGTGGCGACGGCGATGTGGTGGCGCGGATCGGCCAGGAATTCGCGCACGCGCTCGGGGTCCGTGGCGAAGTCGAAGACATCCTCCGCGACATGCTCGAGGACGTCGGCGTCGCCGGCTTGCAGCAGACGGACATCGATCGTCATGGCGCGGCGCCTGGGTCGGGCTTCATCGCAGGTACGGTCATCGCAGGTACGGCGAAACGACGTCGCGCCATAGCTCGTAGCCCTTGCGGCTCATGTGCAGGCGGTCGTCGACGAACAGTTCCGGGCGTGGCTGCCCGTCCGCGCCGAGCATCGGCGTGAACACGTCGACGTAGTCGACGTTGCGCATCCGCGCGGCTTCCGCCTTGACCAGTTCGTTGGCCTGGCGTTGCAGATCGAGAAGATGGGCGCGCGA
>JACMKK010000061.1 GCA_014380115.1 Luteimonas sp.
CGCTGCGGCAACTCGAGGAAAGTGCGCGCGAACTGCTGCATGCCGATCAGTGCCAGGCAGATCGACAACGGCACCGACTTGTCGGCCAGCCATGGCGAATTGGGCCACAGGTACTCGAAACCGAAGCCATTGAGCGTGAACAGCACCAGCCCGAACGCGGTGATGTGGAACAAGTACCAGAAATAGCTGGCGTCGCGCAGTGTCAGCCACAGCACCAGATTGTAGAAGAACAGCGCCAGCAGGATGCCGTAATAGATGCCGATGAACAGCTGCGCATCGCGCGACAGCTCGGCGAAGGCGATCGGCGTGTAGAGATCGAGCGGCACCTGCATCGAACTCTGGCTCTGCACCCGCACCAGCAGTTCTACCGGCTGGCCGGTCGGAAGGGCCAGCAGGAAATTGGGATGGCGGTAGCGGATGCTGCGCGAGGCGAACGGCAGGCTGTCGCCACTCGCCTGGTGCAGCACGCGTCCATCGGGATATTTGAGGTACACGTCGAGGCGATCGCTCAGCGCATAGCGCTGCACCAGCAGCCAGCGCTGCTCGGTCGGATTGTGGTTGACCAGACTGGCATGGAACCAGTACGCGCCGGGCTGGAAACCGAACGCGGTGCTGCCAGAGGGCAGGGGCTTGAAGGCGCCGCGATCGACCTGGGCCAAGGCCGAGACGATGTCGTCGGCGCCGGCTTGATCGTGGTGGTAGCTCGTGTAGTCCGTGAGCGAGGCCTGCGACATGCCGCGGCCCAGTTCGAGCACGGGCTGCTGCGGCGCGGCGCGTGCCTGCGCGAACGCAGCCAGGCAGAGCAGCACGATGCCCAACCAAACCCGCCCGTGTCCGCTGCGTCGAATCATCGCCCCATCCTTCCCTGGCCGGCATGCACCGCCCAGTGTCGTGGGGTCCAGTCTACTTCAGCAGCCAAGGCGACGACGCCGGTAAGCGGTGATACGGATGCTATTTTGCATACCTGCCGACAACGGCCGGACCGAGAATTTCCGGCCGTCGTTCCATCGCTGCATCGAGGGATTGCATGATCCGGCCCATCGCCTGCCTGTTATTGCTGCTGGTCTCGAGCGTCGGCCCGGCCGCGGCAGCGGCGGACACGATCGGCGGTCGCGTGTTCTCCGACAACGACGGCGACGGCATGTTCGACGCTGGCGAGTCCGGAATCGCCGATGTCGCGGTCTCGAACGGCCGCGTCGTGACGCGTACCGATGTCGGAGGCGCTTACCGCCTGTCCGTGCAGCGCGGCCAGACGGTGTTCATCGTCAAGCCCGCGGGATGGCGCGCAGCCAATGACGGCGATCGCCTGCCCATGTTCTGGCGGCAGCAACCGCTGGCGCTTCCGTCGGCGCTCAAGTACGGCGGACTGCCGCACGGGGCAGCGGCGACACGGTTCGATTTTCCGCTGCAACGCGAGCCACTGCGCGAAGGCGATCTCGACGTGCTGCTCTTCGGCGACCCGCAACCGAAATCGATGACCGATGTCGGCTACTACGATCGCGACATCGTCACGCCGCTGCTCGGTCGGCATGCGGCCCGGCTCGGTATCAGCCTCGGCGACATCGTCCATGACGATCTCTCTCTGTACCCTGCGATCAACGCCTCGACCGCGAAGCTCGGCATCCCGTGGCTGCACGTTGCCGGCAACCACGACCTCGATTTCGACGCAGCGCGGGACGAGGACTCGCTCTCCACGTTCCGCCGTCGCTTCGGTCCCGATAGCTTCGCCTGGGAAGAAGCGCGCGCGGTGTTCGTGGTGCTCGACGATGTCGTCTACCGGCCCGGCGACAAGCCGGCCTACGTCGGCGGCTTCCGCGACGACCAGTTCGCGTTCCTCGAAGCCTATCTATCGACCGTGCCGAAGGATCGGCTGCTGGTGCTGGCGATGCATATCCCGCTGTTCGAGGCGACGCCCGGCCGGGACACGTTTCGCGACGCCGATCGCGTGCGGCTGTTCGCGTTGCTGCAGGACTTCCCGCACGTGCTGGTGCTGAGCGCGCACAGCCACACGCAGCGACACTGGTTCCACGATGCCGGGTCGGGCTGGCACGGCGCCCATCCGCTGCACGAATACAACGTCGGCGCGGCCTGCGGCGCGTTCTGGTCGGGCGTGCAGGATGCGGCCGGCATTCCCGACAGCACGATGGCCGACGGCACGCCCAATGGCTACGCGACGTTGCGCGTTGCAGCTGAGGGCAAATACGCACTTGCCTGGCATCCGGCGCGCGACGCGCGCGACACGCGGATCGGATTGCATGCGCCGAAGGTGCTGCGACGCGGCGCCTGGCCGGGTTGGGCGGTGTACGCCAATGTCTACATGGGTCGCGACGACACGCGCGTCGAATACCGGATCGACAACGGCGACTGGATGCCGATGAGCCACGTCGCGCAGCCCGACCCGCGCCTGGTCATCGAGAACATGAACGATGACCTCGCCGAAGCGCTGCGCGGCTACGACCGGTCGCCCGAGGCCGAACCTTCGCCGCATCTGTGGCGCGGCGCGCTGCCGACCGACGGCGCCATCGGCGAACACCGCATAGAGGTGCGCGCCTTCGATGTCTGGCAGGGCGAGGTGCGCGCGCGGACGCAATACCGACTCGGCGCCGCGGAGCCAGGTCATGGCCACTGAACTGCCGACCGACCTGCCGATCAGGCATTTCCGCAATGCAGCTGCATGGGCGAAGTGGTTGCTTGCCCATCCCGCTGAGAAGGGGTTGTGGCTGAAGATCGCCAAGAAGGACAGCGGCGTGGCTTCGGTCAGCTACCTCGAAGCCCTGGATGTCGCGCTGTGCCATGGCTGGATCGACGGCCTGAAGCGCAGTTGCGACGAGCAGTTCTTCCTGCAGCGTTTCACACCGCGCCGCCCGAAGAGCCTGTGGTCGAAGATCAATATCGGCAAGGTCGAGGCGTTGATCGCCGGCGGCCGCATGGGGCTTGTCGGCCTGCGTGAAGTGGAAGCTGCCAAGGCCGACGGACGCTGGGACGCGGCCTACGACTCGGCCAGCCGCATCACCGTGCCCGATGATTTGGCTGCGGCTTTGAAGAAGAACCGCAGGGCAGCCGCCTTCTTCGAGAAGCTCGACAAGACCAACCGCTACTCGGTGTTGTGGCGCGTGCAGACCGCGAAGAAACCGGAAACGCGCGCGGCGCGCATCGCGACGCTGGTGGCGATGCTGGCGAAGGGCGAGAAGATCCACGCCTGAGGTTCACGCGACGGGATTGCGCGCGCGGAGCGACGAACCGATCAGGGTGCCGCGGCTTCGGATGCCTTGTCGGCATAGGGATACGGCACGGCAGCCCCCGGCGTGAAGCCCGCCTGCCATTGCCGCAGGCGCGCAGCGATATGTGCGCCGATGTCGATCTGCGGTTGCGATGGAGGGAAGTCTTCTGCCTTCTCGCGTTCGGCGATGCGCAACCTCGCGCTTTCGAAGGCCGCAATGAAATCCGTGGTGTGGTTGAGGCTGTCCACCATCCAGGCGCGCCCGAAGTAGGTCGCTGCGGAATCCGAGCCGCAGCCGAAAGACGGGCGGTTTTTGCGCGCGGCGGCCAGGATCAGGGTGTCGGGCGAACGCAATTTCGGGATGAAGCCGCCGGAATAGCAGGCCGACACCACCACCACGCGATTGCGAATCCCGGAGGCATCGAGCGCGGCACGCAACTGGCGCGGCGTGATCGTGGCCTCGAAGACGGGCGGCAACTGCAGGTACAGGCGATGATCCGGCGTGCCGTGCGTGGTCAGGAACAGCAGCAGCACGTCCTCGTCGCGATCCATGACCTTGCCGACGCCCGCGAGCGCCTGTCGCAGGTTGTCGAGCGTCGCCAACGGCCGCGGTGTCCTGAAGCTGTCGACATGGTTGACCAGCGAGACGATACGACCCTTCGCGGCGAAGCGCCGCGTCATCAGCGTTTCGAGGTAATCGACCTCGTTGCGAAACACGTCCTCGGCGCCGTCGCCAGCGAAGCCGACCACGTACAGGTCGGTGTGGCCCGGCTGCTGCGGAGCGAGCGCGGCGAACGTGGCATCGAGCAGGCGCTGGTCGCGTTCGCGCAGCGATTCAGCGCCGTCCTGCGCAGCCGAGGGCAGCGCGCACACGAACAGCAACAGGAGTGCCGCAATGACCGCGCGTCGCAGCATCAGGATGCGGTCGGCTCGATATCGGAGAAGTGTTCGACGCGTCGGTGGCCATGCGTGGCCTCGCCAATGCGCGGCTCGGGATAGTCTTCGCGGCGATCGATCAGGATCGTGCGCAGCCCGGCATCGCGCGCGGCATCGAGTTCCTCGACGACATCGGACAGGAATACGATTTCTCCGGGCGCGTGTCCCAGCGCATCGGCGATGCGGCGGTAGCTGTCGGCTTCACGCTTGTGGCCGATCTCGGTATCGAAGAAGGCATCGAACAGCGGCATCAGGTCGCCCGCGTCGGAATGGCCGAAGAGCAGCCTCTGCGCGGCGACCGAACCCGAAGAAAACACCGCGAGTGCATGTCCGGCCTGATGCCAGCGCGGCAGCGCCTGTGCCGCGTCGGGATACATGTGGGCGGTGAAATCGGCGCTGCGATAGCCGGCGTCCCAGATCATGCCCTGCAGGGCCTTCAGCGCGGTGTGCTTGCGGTCCTGGTCGATCCAGCCCTGCAGCATTTCGACGATGACGTCATCGCTGCAGATGCCGCCGTTCTCGGCGGCCACGGTATCGAGCCACTTGCGCACTTCCGGCTCCTTGCCGCGGGCGCGCACGAATGCCGGCAGCGCGCTTCGAGCATACGGAAACAGCACGTCCTTGACGAAGGAGATGCTGCTGGTGGTGCCTTCGATGTCGGTGAGGATCAGGGGTTTCATGCTTTGCTCGTTTTCCAACGCTTGGCTCGTCATCTGGCCTGTGTATCGCCGCTGCGAAGGTGAGGCCTGTGCGTGTGCCTTTAGCTCCCTCCCCTGCGACGGCAGGGGAGGGCTGGGGAGGGGTTTCTTCAGATCGCCTGGTTGTTAGCCGGAAGAAAACGCTTCACGCTGTGAGCGTAGAGATCACCTTGCCTGTCCCTTCTCGTAGCGCGGGAACTTCTGCGCGATGTCGGTGCCCGTGAAATGCCCGACCCAGCCATCCGGCTCGGTGAAGAAGCGGATCGCGACGAAGTCAGGCTCCGGTCCCATGTCGAACCAGTGCGTGGTGCCGTCCGGCACGCCGATCAGGTCGTTTTTCACGCATTCGATCTCGTAGACCTTATGGTCGACGTGCAACGTGAACAACCCCGAGCCCGCCACGAAAAAGCGCACCTCATCTTCCTTGTGGAAGTGCTCGTCGAGGAACTTCTTGCGCATGTCCTCGCGGTTGGGATTGTCCGGGGCGATGCTGACCACGTCGACGGTCTTGAACCCGCGCTCGGCGCTGATGCGGTCGATGTCGGCGCGGTAGGCGGCCATCACGGACTCCGGCGTCGCGCCGGCCGCGATCGGCTGGGTCGCCTGCCATTGCTCGAAGGTGACGCCGATCCTGGCGAGCTCGCGCGCCATCTCGGCGTGGTCGCTGGTCGTCAGCAAGGCCGCATCGGGCGCGGCGTCCTCGAAAATCCGTAAACGACTCATCGCAGCTTCCTCAACTCCAGTTCGCAACCCAGCAGGAACTCGAACGCCTCCAGGTGCCTGCGCGCCTCGGCCATGTCGCGGCCCCAGGCGTACAGGCCGTGCCCATCGATCAGGTAGCCCCACATGCAGCCACGATCGAGCAGGGCGTCGACCTGGGCGGCGAGCGTGTGCATGTCCTGGGTGTTGGGCAGCACCGGCAGGTCGAGTTCGGTCTCATGCGTGGTGTTGCCGACGAAGGCTTTCAAGAGCTCATAGCCTTCGAGGTGGACATGGCCGGCGCCGGCGTACAGGCGCGAGGCCACGGTCTGCACCTGCGAGTGCGTATGCAGGACGCAGCCGATCTCGGTGAAGCGCCGGTAGAGCTGGGTATGCAGCAGCGTCTCGGCCGACGGGCGATGATCGCTGCCGACCGCTTGGCCGTCGAAGTCCACGACCATGATGTCGGTCTCGGTCAGCCGGCCCTTGTCGCGCCCGGAGACGGTGATCGCGGCGTGGCGATCATCGAGGCGGCGCGAGAAATTGCTGCTGGTGGCAGGCGTCCAGCCGAGCTGCGACAGCTCGCGCACGTTGACGATGATCTCGCCGGCGAGTTCGCGCAGGCGCTGGCGGTCGTAGGGCAGGGCGGCGTTCATGCCGGCAGTTTAGCGAAACGGCGTGGAAAGCCGGCGTCAATCCTGCATCTGCAAGAAAAACGGCGCGGTTGCCCGCGCCGTTTTACTTCGCCGAGTGTCGGTCGCTCAGGGACCGAGATCAGGCCCTTCATGGAACGGTGGCGCCGGCTCGAGCGTCGGGCCGCCGTGCGGTGGCGAGCGGCCGGGCGCCAGGTCGCTGTGCCGGTAGCCGTACAGCGCATAGACGACCATGCCGATGACAGCCCAGCCGACGAACAGGCTCAAGGTGTACAGCGACAGGTTGAAGAACAGCAGCAGGCAGCCGAGGATCGCCAACGGGCACACCAGCCACACCATCGGCGTGCGGAATGGACGCGGGCGATCCGGTTGCTTCTTGCGCAGGATCATCACCGCGATCGACACCATCACGAAGGCGAACAGCGTGCCGGAATTGGAGATGTCGGCGAGCACGCCCACCGGGAACCATGCCGCAAACGCCGCCACGAAGATGCCGGTGATGATCGTCACCACGTAGGGCGTGTGGAAGCGGGTGTGCACCTTGGAGAGCACGGTCGGCAGCAGTCCGTCGCGCGACATCGTGAAGAAGATGCGGGTCTGGCCGAAGATCATCATCAGGATGACCGAAGGCAGCGCGAGCGCGGCCGCCAGGCCGATCATGTTGCCCCAGGTGGCGAAGCCGAGCATGCGCAACACGTGCGCCAGCGGTTCCTTGCTGCAGACCAGCGCTTCACTGCCCTTGCAGGCAGCGGCAAGTTCCGGGCTACCCGGATGCAGCGCCATGCCGTTGGCATCGAGCATCGGTTGCGAGCCGATCGAGCCGACTGCGCCGTAGCCCACCAGCAGATAGAACACGGTGCACACGGCGAGCGAGGCGATCAGGCCGATGGGGATGTTGCGGTTCGGATTCTTGGTTTCTTCGGCCGCGGTCGAGACCGCATCGAAGCCGACATAGGCGAAGAAGATCGAGGCCGCCGCGCCGAGTACGCCGATGCCGCCAAGCGGACTGCCCCAGCCCGTCGGGAAGAACGGCTTGAAGTTCGGATCCTGGGCCGCGGGAACGGCGATGATGATGAAGGCCGTCAGCGCCGCCACCTTGATCAGCACCAGCACGGCATTGACCTTGGCGGACTTGGACGTGCCGATCACCAGCAGAACGGTCACCACCAGCGCGATCAGGCAAGCCAGTAGGTTGAACGTGCCACCGTCCATCGGGCCGGTGCGGAGGTATTCGGGCAGGGGATAGCCGACGCTGATCAACAGCCCGTTCATGTATCCCGACCAGCCCACCGACACGGCGCAAGCGGCCACTGCGTACTCCAGCACCAGTGCCCAGCCAACGGCCCAGGCCAGGCCTTCGCCGAGCACGCCGTAGGTGTAGGTATAGGCGGAGCCGGAGACCGGCAGCATCGAGGCGAGTTCGGCGTAGGCGAGGGCCGCCAGCGCGCAGACGAGGGCGGCGATCACGAACGCGACCATCATGGCCGGACCGGCTTTCTGTCCGGCTTCGGCCGTGAGCACGAAGATGCCGGTGCCGATGATGGCGCCGATGCCGAGCATGGTCAGCTGGAAGGCGCCGAGTTGCCGCTTCAGGGATTTCCTGCTGGCGGTTTCAAGGATCTGGTCGAGCGGTTTCACGCGCCAAAAGAGCATTCAGTTCTCCCCAAGGACAAGGCGGGCATCGGATCAGGCTGGCGGTGGCCTGCCAGGAACCCCGCGACCTTAACCGTCACGTCACACGCGCACAAGCGCCGGGCTTGCCCTGAACGGCGATAATTCCGGTCCGGCAAATCGATCCGGCGGATGCGGCGGCGCAACATGGACTCACGATCACCTGAAGAGATGCCGATTCCCGCATCGTTCGACGACTACCGCGCGCGCTGGCCGGACGAAGCCGATGTCGTGGCGCATTTCGCCGCGCTGCTCGTCGACGACCAGGACCCTTATCTGCGCGAACGGCTCGCCGGCCATTTCACCGCTTCGGCATGGCTGGTCGACCGGACTGGCCAGCGCGTGTTGCTGACGCACCATCGCAAGCTCGGCCTGTGGCTGCAGCTCGGCGGCCATGCCGATGGCGATCGCGATCTTGCGCGCGCGGCGCTGAAGGAAGCGGAGGAGGAATCGGGCCTTGCCGGCTTGTCCGTGGACCGGGGCATCTTCGACATGGATCGCCACTGGATTCCGGAGCACAAGGGCGTACCGGCGCACTGGCATTACGACGTGCGCTTCGTGGTCCATGCCGGCGAGCACGAGGACTTCGTCGTCAGCGACGAGTCGCATGCGCTGGCGTGGCGCGAGATTGCAGCGCTGGTCGAAGATGCCGACGCCGATCCCTCGTTGCGGCGGATGGCGCGGAAGTGGCTGGCGCGAAGCGTCTAGTGATCACCCCGCAGCCCATAAGCCGTCATTCCCGCGAAGGCGGGAACCCAGTGTCTTTGGCTGCTTCGATGGATAAGCAAGACTCAGCAAAGTCGCTGGGTTCCCGCCTTCGCGGGAATGACGGTATGGATTAGTCTGCTCGTCCCGCGAACTCGCCGGTCACGGTATTCACCCACACGCGCTCGCCGGTGGTGATGTATTCCGGCACCTGGATCTCGATGCCGGTGTTGAGCCTGGCCGGCTTCGGACGCTTGGTCGCGGTACCGCCCTTGAGTTCCGGCGGCGTCTCGATCACTTCCAGGATCACGCTTTGCGGCAGTTGCAGCGCGACGGGCAGGTCGTCGATGACCTGCACGTAGCAGCCGCTCAAGCCGTCGCAGACGTAGCCGCCTGCATCGCCGACGACATCGGCATCGAGCGTGTACGGCGTGTAGTCCTCGTCGTCCATGAACACGAAGGCGTCGCCGTCCTTGTACGAAAACGTCGCCTGGCGGCGGCTGAGTTCCACTTCCTTGAGGTCGTCGTCGCCGCCGAGGCTGAGGTCGAACTTGTTTCCGCCGGGCACGCTGTACATCGTGAAGCGGAACTTGACGTTGCCGCCGCGGCCCTGCGGCGAGCTGCGCTCGATGTCGCGCACCTGGTACACCGTGCCGTTGTGTTCGACGACGTTGCCTTTCTTGATGTCGTAGGCTTTCATTCAAATGATTCCGAGAGTGTCATCGCGAGCGCAGCGAGGAATCTGGCTCGGTAGGATGGTGAAAACAGGTCCCGCGCTACGCTCGGGACGACAAGTGGCTGGCCGGCCTTTACTTGGGTGCCAACCGCGTCGCGCCATCCAGGCGGATGGTTTCGCCGTTGAGATAGCGGTTCTGCAGGATGTAGGCGACGAGGTCGGCAAATTCTTCCGGCTTGCCAAGGCGCGACGGAAACGGAATCGACGCAGCCAGCGACTGCTGCACGTCGTCGGGCATGCCATCGACCATCGGCGTCCAGAAGATGCCCGGCGCGACGGTCATCACGCGGATGCCGAAACGCGACAGCTCGCGTGCCATCGGCAGGGTCATGGCGACCACGCCGCCTTTCGATGCCGAATACGCCGCCTGTCCGATCTGGCCTTCGTACGCCGCGACGCTGGCGGTGTTGACGATCACGCCACGTTCGCCGTCGTCATCGGCTGCGTTGTGCTGCATCAGCGCGGCGGCAGCCTTGGCGACGTTGAAACTGCCGACCAAGTTGACCATGACCGTGGTCTGGAACTGCGACAGCTTCATCGCGCCATCCCGGCCGAGTACGCGACCGGCGCCGAGGATGCCGGCGCAATTGACCGTGGCGTTGAGAGCGCCCAGAAAGGCCTTGGCGGCATCGACATTGGCGACCACGCCGGCTTCGTCGCTGACGTCGGTCCTGAAGTAGCGCGCGTTCGCCTCGCCGAGTTCGGCCACCGCCGCAGCGCCTTTTTCGTCATTGACGTCGAACAATGCGACCTTGCCGCCGTGGGCGACGAGATGCCGGGCGACGGCCAGGCCGAGACCTGAGACGCCGCCGGTGACGATGGCGCGGACCGAATCGAGTTGCATGGGAGACCTGCGGCGGAAAAAAAAGGATTTTACCGTAGGCCAGGTCTCTACCCACCGCTTCTGCCGCTGCTGGAAAAAAAACGAGAGCCGCGGGCCGGGGCCCGCCCTACAGCTCCAGCAGGTAGAACGTATTGCAGCCGCCATGGCCGGTCTGGCCGCGCGGTGCGCCGATGCGGTGGAAACCGCTGCGCTCGTAGAGCTTCATCGCCGAGTCCATGCCGCGCAGTGTTTCCAGGTAGCAGCGGCGATAGCCGAACGCGCGTGCCGAGGCCAGGCAGCGTTCCATCAGCGCGGAGCCTGCGCCAAGGCCACGCAGTCCCGGCAGGAAATACATCTTGCGCAATTCGCAGGTGTCGCCGTCGCCGCGTTCGAGCTGGGCGATCCCGCCGCCGCCGAGCACGACACCGTCGCTTTCGACGACGAAATACGCCGCGCGCGGGACGTCGTAGGCGCGGCTCATCCAGTCGACCTCCGGATCGTTGATCGCGAACCCTTCGCCGATCGCGCCGAACTCGGGCATCACGCTGCGAATGACGGCCGCGACCGCCGCGTCATCGCGCGCTTCGATCGGACGGATTTCGAAGGCCGCCGTGGTGTCAGACATGGATCAGCTCGCTGCTGCCGCTGGCGATGGATCCGCCCAGGCGGCGCGCGAACTCATCGGGCGGCAGGCCCGGCGCGAACAGGAAGCCCTGGCCGATCGGCACGCCCAGGCGCAGCAGGAACTGGCGCTGTGCCTCGGATTCGACGCCTTCGGCAACCAGGCTCAGCTTCAGGCTGCGCGCGATGCCCGCGACGGCTTCGCAGACGGCGACGTCGGAATTGTTTTCCGGCACGCCCTCGACGAACAACTGGCTCAGCTTGAGGCCATGGATGGGCAGGCGGCGCAGGTAGTTCAGCGCGCTGTAGCCCTCGCCGAAATCATCGATGGTGAGGATCACGCCCAGGCTGCGCAGATCGGCGAAGGTCTTCAGCGTGTCGGGCGCGTCCTTGATCAGCACGCGTTCGGTGAACTCGAGTTCGAGCGCGGCACCGGGCAGGTGGAACTCGGAGAGCACGCTGCGCACGGTCTCGGCGAGGTCTTCGCCCAGGAACTGCCGATAGGACACGTTGACCGCGACGCGCACGATGCCGAAGCCGGCGTCGCGCCATTCCGCGACCTGGCGACACGCCTCGCGCAGCACCCAGCTGCCGATGCGCACGATGTCGCCGGTGTTCTCGGCGTGGCTGATGAAGTGATCCGGCCGCATCTCGCCGAGCTGGTGGTTCTGCCAGCGGATCAGCGCTTCGCAGGAGACGATGCGGCCGTGGCGCAGGTCGACCTGCGGCTGGTAGACGAGGTGGAATTCGCCGTTGTCGGCGGCCTTGCGCAGGTGCGTCTCGACGCGCAGCCGATCCTGCTGCGACTGCGCCAGTTCCGGCGTGAACGCCTGCCAGCCGTTGCGGATGCGGCGCTTGCTGTCGTACATCGCAGCGTCGGCGTTCTGGATCAGCGCCTGCGGCTTGTCGCCGTGCTCCGGCGCGCGCGCGATGCCGATACTGGCGGTGATGCTGAACTCCTCCTTGTCGAAGCGGAAACTGTCGCCGAACGCATCGAGGATGCGGTCGGCGACATGCTCGGGACGCGCGGGATCGTCGCCGGTGCTGCAGACCACCAGGAATTCGTCGCCGCCGAAGCGCGCGATCAACCCTTCGCTGCCGACCGCGAAACTGATGCGCTTGGCGGCTGCCGTCAGCAACTCGTCGCCGGCGCCATGGCCGAGCACGTCGTTGACGACCTTGAAGCGGTCGAGGTCGATGTACAGGACCGCCAGTTGCGACTGCGTCGGATCCTCGAGGCGCTCGTGCAGCTCGCCGAGGATCGCGTCGCGGTTCATCAACCCGGTCAGCGGATCGCTGCGTGCCTGCACACGAAGCGTCTCCTCGTCGTGCTTGCGCCGAGTGATGTCCTGCAGCGTGCCGGTGATGCTGGTGCTGGCGGAATCGCCGGCTTCGGATTCCCCGATCGCGCGCACCCAGAAGGAATGGCCATCGGCGCGGATGCCCTGCAGCTCGAGATCGAAAGTCCCACCACTCACGGAAGAAATGCGTTCCAGGGCCTGTTGCAGGCGCTTGCGATCGGGCTCGCGCAGGCAGGCGAACATGTCGTCCATCGTCTGCGGTGGTTGCGCCTGGCCGAGGATGCGCAATGCCTCGTCGGTGAGGTAGACGTGGTCACGCCCCAGTTCCCACTCCCAGCCGCCGATGTGGGCAAGCGCCTGCGCGCGATCGAACAGGGCACTGTCGCGCTTGAGTTCGGTGACGTCGCTGAACAGCGACAGCACCTGCTGCGGATGATCGCTGCCGGGAGAGAACTGCGGCACGGACGTCACCGACAGCCAGGTCAGGTGCAGGTTGATCGGGTCGTACCACCCCAGCACGGTGCTTTCTACGGTCTTGCCAGTGCGTAGCGCGCGCATCGCGGGCCACTCCTCCTGCGGCAGCGCATGGCCGTGCTCGTCGACGATGAGGTAGCGCGAGGCACGCAGGTCGCGGTTGAGGTTGCCCCCTTCGCTGACGCCGAACATCCGTAGTGCGGCCGCGTTGCAATAAGTGAGGCGGCCTTCGACGTCTTGCACCACGATGCCCTTGTCGATCACTTCCATGAGTTCGCGGTAGCGCAGCTCGGCCTCGTGGCGGCCGCTGAGATCGCGCGCCACCGCGACGACGCAGGGACGGCCATTGTGCTGGAACATCGCCGAATGCACCTCGACCGGGAAGCGAGTGCCATCGGCGCGCATGTTGGTCACTTCGATGACGTAGGTCTCGCCGCGGTTGAGCGTGTCCCACACCGGTTTCATGTGGTTTTTTGGCAGGTCCGGATTCAGGACCTCGATCGGTTTGCCGACGATTTCATCGCGTCGCCGGCGGTAGGCCGACATGCCGGCCTTGTTGAGGTCCAGGACGATGCCTTCCTCGCTGAGGATGCTGACCGGATCCGGGACCGCATCGAACAGGGCGTGATATCTCAACTGCGCGGTCTCGGCGTCGGCGCTGCTGGCACGCAGCGCGGCGTGCGCCTCGGCCAGCAGCTTGCGCGTGTCGGCGCGCAGCGACTTGTCGTGGCTTGCGGCCTCCAATGCGGCGACCACGTCCGACGTGTCGGCCACGCTATCGGCCATGTCCGCCATGATGTCCGTCGCGTCGGCAGCGGTATCCGTTTCGACGTTCGCCGGCGACATCGCGGTCGTGTCCTTGGGAGGTCTGGTGTTCATGTCGCGCTACGCGCCTTGGTGACCTTGCTGCCGGTATCGTGGCCGAGCAGGGCGGCAAGCCAGCGTCCGGTGTCGCTCAGTGCAGCGAGGTCGATCCCGGTCTCGATGCCCATGCCCTGCAGCATGTAGACGACATCCTCGCTGGCGACGTTGCCGCTCGCGCCTTTCGCATAAGGACAGCCGCCCGTGCCGGAAACGGCGGCATCGACCACGGCCACGCCTTCCTCCAGGCAGGCGAGGATGTTGGCGAGTGCCTGTCCATAGGTGTCGTGGAAGTGCACGGCCAGCGCCGGCATCGGTACTTCCGCGGCCACGGCGCGCAGCATCGCGGCGGCTTTCGCGGGCGTGCCGACGCCGATGGTGTCGCCGAGCGAAATCTCGTAGCAGCCGAGCGCATGCAGGCGGCTCGCCACGCGCACGACGTCGGCCACCGGAACGTCGCCCTGGTAGGGACAACCGAGCACGGTCGACACGTAGCCGCGCACGCGCACACCGTCGGCAAGCGCGCGCTCGAGCACGGGGCGGAAGCGTTCGATCGATTCGTCGATCGAGGCATTGATGTTCTTCTGGTTGAAGGCTTCGGACGCGGCGGTGAACACCGCGACTTCCTCCGCACCAACGGCGCGGGCGCGGTCGTAGCCTTGTTCGTTCGGCACCAGGACCGGATAGCGCACGCCGGGCTTGCGCCCGATGGCGGCGTAGACGTCGGCCGCATCGGCCAGTTGCGGCACCCATTTCGGGCTGACGAAGCTCGTCGCTTCGATGCTGCGCAATCCGGTCGCCGAAAGACGGTCGATCAGCTCGATCTTCGCCGCCGTCGGTACGATGGTCTTCTCGTTCTGCAGGCCATCGCGGGGGCCGACTTCGACTAGACGCACCTGCGCAGGCAAGGCCATGTCAGTGCTCCAGCGCGGCGAGCACCGCGAGCACTGCGTCGGCTTCGACGAAATCGCCTGCCGCCGCGCGCACTTCGGCGATCACGCCATCGCGCGGCGCTTTGAGGGCAAGTTCCATCTTCATCGCTTCGACCACCAGCAACTCCTGCCCCTGGACCACCGCGTCGCCGGGTTTGATCTTCACCATCACCACGCGTCCCGGCATCGGAGCCAGCACGCGGCCATCGCCCTGTGTTTCGTCCCCTGGGTCGCGACGGAACGCCGATACCGGTTCCAGTCGCAGCCGTCGATCCCCGTCGTGGACGTCGATCCGCTGCGGATGGATCGCCACCCGGACACGTCGTCCTCTCCCGTTAAAACGCGCGGAGAGCACGTCATCGGCCATGCGCGCGCCGGCGACTTCGATCACGCGCCCTGCGTGGGCGATGCGGTAGTCGCCGCCGCTGCCGTGCGCGACCAGTTCCTCGCGTTCACCGCGATGCAGGAACGCGAGCAGGCGCTTGCCTGCGTGCCCGAGGCGCCAGCCATCGGCGATCGCCCATGGCGAGAACGGATCGGACGATGCCGCGGCGGCATCACGCGCCTGGCTTTCCTGCGCGATCAGTTGCGCGACCGCGGCAGAGGCCAATGCATCCTCTCCCGCTGTCGCTTCGGGCAGGAATTCGCCGAGGTGGCGATCCAGGTAGCCGGTGTCGATGCTGCCGTCGACGACGGAGGGATGCCGCACCAGCCGTTCGAGGAAGCCGATGTTCGACTTCGGCCCCTCGATGTCGCACTCGGCCAGCGCCTCGCGCATCCGCGCCAGCGCACGCGGGCGGTCCTCGTCCCAGACGATCAGCTTGGCGATCATCGGGTCGTAGAAGATGCTCACGACATCGCCTTCGACGACACCCGAATCGACGCGGACGTACTGCGACGGCGCCGGCAAGCGCAGATGAACCAGCTTGCCGGAGCCCGGCAGGAAGCCAGCCTCCGGATCCTCCGCGTAAAGCCGCACTTCGATGGCGTGGCCGGACTGCCGCACGGCGTCCTGCGCCAGCGGCAGCGGCTCGCCGGCGGCGATGCGCAGCTGCCATTCGACGAGGTCCAGCCCAGTGACGAACTCGGTGACCGGATGTTCCACCTGCAGGCGGGTGTTGATCTCCATGAAGAAGAAATGGCCATCGGGCGCGACGATGAATTCGACCGTGCCGGCATTGGCGTAGTCAATCGCATGGGCCGCCTGCACCGCTGCGGCGCCCATCGACGCGCGCAATTCCGGCGTCAGGAATGTCGACGGCGATTCCTCGAGGACTTTCTGGTAGCGGCGCTGCGCCGAACACTCGCGCTCGTTGAGGTGGATCGCGTTGCCTTGCGCATCGCCGAATACCTGGATTTCGATGTGGCGCGGCGACTGGATGTAGCGCTCAAGCAGCACCCTGTCGCGGCCGAACGCGCCTTGCGCCTCGCGCTGGCAGCTTTCCAGGTTGGGCAGGAATTCCTGCAGCGCATGCACGATGCGCATGCCCTTGCCGCCGCCGTGCGCGGCCTTGATCATCAGCGGGAAGCCGATGCGCGCGGCTTCGCGTGCCAACACCTGCGGCGACTGGTCGTCGCCGGTGTAACCCGGCACCACGGGCACGCCGGCGGCCTGCATGAGGTCCTTGGCGCCGGCCTTGCTGCCCATCTTGCGCATCGACGCGGCCTTGGGACCGATGAAGACGATCCCGGCTGCTTCCACGGCTTCGGCGAAATCCGCGTTCTCGCTGAGGAAGCCGTAACCGGGATGGATCGCCTGCGCGCCCGACGTCTTCGCAACCTCGATGATCGCGTCGCCGCGCAGGTAACTCTCCTGCGGTCGCGGGCCACCGATCGGGTACGCCTCATCGGCAAGGCGCACGTGCTGTGCATCGGCGTCGGCTGCCGAGAACACGGCCACCGTGCGGATACCGAGGCGGCGGCAGGTGCGGATCACGCGGCAGGCGATTTCGCCGCGGTTGGCGATGAGGATCTTGGTGAACATCTCTTCCTTCAAACCGGCGTGTGGCAAACCGCCTCGATGTTGTGGCCATCCGGATCCAGCACGAACGCGCCGTAATAATTCTGATGGTAATGCGGGCGCAGACCGGGTGGACCGTTGTCCGCTGCACCCGCCGCGAGCGCGGTGTCGTAGAACCTGCGCACCGCATCACGGTCGGCCGCGAGCAGGGCGACGTGAGTATGCCCCGCTGGCGCGTTGCTGCCGATCCAGAAATCGGGCTTGCCGTCCTTGCCGAAGCCGGCCGCACTGGAACCGTCGCCGGTCTGCTCCGGCGTGACTTCCATGATGAGGCCATAGCCCAGCGCTGCAAGTACCGTCGTGTAGAACGCTTTTGCGCGTGGGTAGTCCGAAACTGAAATGCCGATATGGTCGAGCATCGCTTACTCCTTCGCGGTCCAGGCAGCGGGGCGTTTTTCCAGGAACGCGCCGAGGCCTTCCTGTCCCTCCGGCGACACGCGCAGGCGTGCGATGAGGCCGGCATTGGCCTCGTCGAGCGCGTCGCGGTCGGTTTGACGCACGGTCTCGGCAATCAGCCGTTTTGCCGACGCCGAAGCGATCGGGCCGGCCTTGAGCAGTAGCGCGACTTGGCGATCGATCGCGGCATCCAGACGATCGGCCGCAACCACGTCGTGCAGCAGGCCGATCCGGTGCGCCTCGGCCGCATCGAAGATCTCGGCGCTGGCGAAATAGCGGCGCGCGTGGCGGGCGCCGATCGCGGCGACCACATAGGGCGAAATCACCGCCGGCAGCAGGCCCAGCCTGCTCTCGGTGAGGCCGAATTTGGCTTCGTTCGCGGCCACCGCGATATCGCAGCAGGCGACTAGGCCGACACCGCCGCCGAATGCCGGCCCGTGGACGCGTGCGATCGTGGGTTTCGCCAATGCGTCGAGGGTGCGCATTAGACGGGCGAGGGCGAGGGCGTCGTCGCGGTTGGCGGCCTCGCTGGCCGCGGCCATGCTGCGCATCCAATTGAGGTCGGCACCGGCCGAGAACGAGGCGCCCACGCCCTCCAGCACGACGACACGGATCTCGGGATCGGCGCCGAGCCGGTCCAGGGCCGAAGTGAGGGTGGCGATCAGTTCGGCGTCGAAGGCGTTGTGTAGCTCCGGCCGGTTCAGGCGCAGGCGCGCCACCGGGCCGGCGCGTTCGATCAGCAGCGAATCGGTCATGGGGCGCTTCCGGGAACGGACCCCGATCATAAGCGCTCCCTTGTGTTCCGGCCTCCGGCCCCGCACGGAGCGGGTCCGGGATGTAGAATTGAGAACAGTTCCTATTTGAGATCGACTCTTGAGACTCTCGGAGTTGCCGCGCCGGACCAGCGCCACCGTCGACAGCGTCGAGGACCGCTCGCCGAACGACGCCATCGCGCGCCGCCTGCGCGAGTTGGGCTTCGTGGCCGGCGAGGAGGTGCAGGTGATGGCGGCAGGACCGGTGGGGGCCGAACCGCTGTTGGTACAGGTCGGTTTCACGCGCTTCGCGCTACGCCGCAGCGAGGCCGCGCGCGTCGTGCTGCGCGCGAACGGTATGGCGATATGAGTGCCCTCGGCATTCCTCCGCTGCGCCTCGCTCTGGTCGGCAATCCCAACTCCGGCAAGACCGCGCTGTTCAACCTGTTGACCGGCAGCCGGCAGAAGGTGGCGAACTACACCGGCGTCACCGTCGAGCGCAAAGAAGGCCGGTTGTTGGCGCCATCGGGACGCAGCTACGCCTTGCTCGATTTGCCGGGCGCCTACAGCCTCACGCCGGCGAGCCTCGACGAGGCCATTACGCGCGACCTATGTCGTGGCTTCTACCCCGGCGAGCCGGCGCCTGACGTGCTGGTGTGCGTGGTCGATGCCACCAACCTGCGCCTGCATCTGCGCTTCGTGCTGGAAGTCCGCGAGTTGGGACGGCCGATGGTGGTCGCGCTGAACATGGCCGACGCCGCGCAGCGACGGGGGATTCGCATCGATCGCGAGGCCTTGGAGCTTGCGCTTGGCATCCCGGTTGTCGAAACCGTGGCGGTGCGCCATAACGGCGCCAAGGCGCTGGTCGAGAGGCTAGAAGCGATCGCCGACAAACCGCATGCGCCGACGGTTGTGCTGGCGACGGGAGCAGACCTGCACGAGGAGACACGTCGTCTGCTGTCGCTCGCGGTATCGATGCCGACCCGCACCGCCCGCGTCGACGACGTGCTCGATCGCTGGTTGTTGCACCCGGTCATCGGCTTGCTGACGTTGACCGCGGTGATGTTCCTGATCTTCCAGGCGGTCTACGCCTGGGCCACGCCGATGATGGATGCGATTGAGGCCGCGACGGCCTGGCTCGGCGGTGTCGTCGGCAACATATTGCCCGCAGGTCCGCTCAACAGCCTAGTAGTCGACGGCATCATTGCCGGACTCGGCGGCGTGATCGTGTTCCTGCCGCAGATCCTGATCCTGTTCGCCTTCATCCTCGCGCTCGAGGAGTCCGGCTACCTGCCGCGCGCGGCCTTCCTGCTCGACAGGATGATGGCGGGCGCCGGGCTGTCCGGACGCTCCTTCATTCCGCTGCTGTCGAGCTTCGCCTGCGCGATCCCCGGGATCATGGCGACGCGTTCGATCCAGGATCCGCGCGATCGCATCGCCACGATCATGGTCGCGCCGCTGATGACCTGTTCGGCACGCCTGCCGGTGTACGCCCTGCTGATCGGCGCGTTCATCCCGCAGCAGCAGGTCGCCGGTGTCCTCAACCTGCAGGGGCTGGTGCTGTTCGCGCTGTATCTCGCCGGCATCGTCAGCGCGTTGGTGGTGTCGTTCGTGATGAAGAAATGGCGCCGCGACAAGGGCGAGCATCCGCTGCTGCTGGAGTTGCCGTCCTATCGCGTACCGCATCCGCGCGATCTGCTGATCGGCCTGTGGGAGCGCGCGATGATCTTCCTCAAGCGCGTCG
Organism: Luteimonas sp.; assembly: GCA_014380115.1. Classification (GTDB taxonomy): domain Bacteria; phylum Pseudomonadota; class Gammaproteobacteria; order Xanthomonadales; family Xanthomonadaceae; genus Luteimonas. Next base: position 19,243 of record JACMKK010000061.1, read on the forward strand.
GCGGCATCATCCTGGCGTTGACGATCCTGCTGTGGTTCCTGCTGTCGTTCCCGTCGGCGCCGATCGGCGCGACGATGCCGGCGATCGACTACAGTTTCGCCGGCCGTATCGGCCATGCGATGACCACGATCTTCGCGCCGCTCGGCTTCAACTGGCAGATCTGCATCGCGCTGATTCCGGGCATGGCGGCGCGCGAGGTCGCGGTCTCGTCGCTGGCGACCGTGTATGCACTCTCCGCCGCCAACGACGATGCGGCCGCGCAGGCGCTGACGCCGATCATTACCGACACCTGGTCGCTCGCGACCGCGCTGTCGTTGCTGGTCTGGTTCATTTATGCCCCGCAGTGCATCTCGACCTGGGCGACGATCAAGCGCGAGACCAACTCGTGGAAGATGATGGCGATCAGCGCGGGATATCTGTTCGCGCTCGCCTACCTGGCATCGCTGCTGACCTACCAGGTCGCCGTCGCATTGGGGGCCGGATGAGCGCGTCGCTTGCCCTTCAATATCTGGTGATCGCGCTGGCGGTCCTGGCCAGTGCGTGGGTGGTGGCGCGGAAACAGTTTCCGGGCGGCGTGAGGCGATTGCGCATCGCCCTGGCGGTGCCGCTGGTGCGTGACGGCCGAGCAGGCTGGCTACGCCGCCTCGGGCTTGCGATCGCGCCGGCCGGCCGTGCTGGCGGCGGCGACGGCTGTGGCGGCTGCGACAATTGCGATCCGCCTGCGAGCCGGTGAAGCGGAAGCGCCGAACCTGTTTTGACAGCCCCGCGCATCGATCGACCGAGGAACTCGCATGAACGTACGCGATAGCAATGGCACGGCACTCGCCGAAGGCGACGCGGTGACGGTCATCAAGGACCTGAAGGTCAAGGGCACGTCCGTGACGCTCAAACGCGGCACGCTGATCAAGAACATCCGGCTGACCGATGACGAGGAGGAGATCGAAGGTAACTCCGACAAGGTCAAGGGACTGGTTTTGCAGGCGTGCTTTCTGAAGAAAGCTTGATCAGAACCTCTGCGCGGGAGCGCACGTCGAGGTGCCCCGGGGTGTTTGCTGTCGTCGCGCCGCAGGTCGAGTCGGGCCCGCTTGCGCCGGAATGACGGCGACGCATATGCGGCGCTGGGCAGCAGCGCGGCGATTGTTACGTGGCTGCCATCGCTACGTTGGACGATGATTGGTGATCGCGTTGACGAGCGATCCAGCCGTCTTCAGTGCTTCTTGCGCGACGGACCGACGCCCTTGCGTTCGACCATCTCCACGGTAAGGCTGAAGGTACGCTGCTCGTTGGGATGCAATGCGCCTACGCCGACCACCTGGCGATTGAGTTCTTCACCACGCTCGTTGCGGATGACCAGCACCATCGAGTATTCCCAGGCGCCGCCATCGGGCGGATGCTGCAGGGTGCCTTCCACTTGCAGGGGCGAGGCACGCGGCTGCGTGATCTGTTCCGCAGCGCTGTCGAAGCGCAGGTAGTGCTTGCACGACGGGCACACGCTCGCGCTCTCGAGGATCGTCGTCTTGCAATGGGGGCAGGTGCGGGTCGCACCTGCCGTCCCCGGCCGCGGGGTGCTCATGAGGCGAGTTCGATTTCCGCCTTGCTATGCCCGTTGCTATTCGATTTCGAAGTGTTTTCCTTGCCTTCCCAACCGCATTCGACATGGCCGCGGATCTTCGATCCCGCCGCGACGGTCAGCGACCCAGCCTTCAGGTCTCCGGTGAGCACGGCGGTGTCGAGCACCTCGACGCGCTCTGCGGACTCGACGTTGCCCTCGAGCTCGCCGGCGACGATGACCTTCTTCGCGCGCACGCCACCGTTGAGCTTGGCGCCCTTCTCGATGGTCAGGTCGCCCTGAACGTTGACGTCGCCCTTGAACTTGCCGGCGATGCGTACGTGTCCGGCGCCCTCGATCTTGCCTTCGATGGTCAGGCCGGAGGCGATCAGCGATTCCTTGATTTCAGTTTCCTGCGCCCGGCGCGGCATGGTGGCCGGCGCAAAATCGGTATTGGCCTGCGGCACGGAAGTCGGTGCCGGAGCAGGCGACACGTCGCGTGCGAAGGCGGGCGTGGGGTCGTTGGCCATCGGCGCGTCCTTCTTGGCCGGGGAGGATTGGTTGAAGATTGCCATCGGGGGATGTCCTTTCAAAATTCACGGGATGACGACACAGGTCGTGCTTGCAGCCTAGCGGCTAGGTGCACGTCGCGATTGTGATACGGCTCACCAAAATCGCCACGGGACAACGGTTTAGGCCGCTCCTTGTACTCTTTACGCGAACCGGCGGCCAGTGCATGCCGACCGCAGTGGCCGGATACGGCGATCCTGCGCGGCGTTCTTGACACCTGCGCTACATCCGGAACACCCCGAACTTCGCTGCCTCGATCGGCGCATTGAGGGAGGCCGAGATCGCCAGGCCGAGCACGCGGCGGGTATCGGCGGGGTCGATGATGCCGTCGTCCCACAGCCGCGCCGTCGCGTAATAAGGATTGCCCTGGGACTCGTACTGGTCGCGGATCGGCGCTTTGAACTCAGCCTCCTCGTCGGCGCTCCAGGTCTTGCCGGCGCCCTCGATGCCGTCGCGCTTGACCGTGGCCAGCACCCCGGCCGCCTGATCGCCGCCCATTACGCTGATGCGCGCGTTCGGCCACATCCACAGGAAACGTCCACCGTAGGCACGCCCGCACATCGCGTAGTTGCCGGCGCCGAAGCTGCCACCGATGATCACCGTGAACTTGGGCACCGACGAGCACGCCACCGCCGTGACCATCTTCGCCCCGTCCTTGGCGATGCCGGCGTTCTCGTACTTGCGGCCAACCATGAAGCCGGTGATGTTCTGCAGGAACACCAGCGGGATGCCGCGCTGATTGCACAGTTCGATGAAGTGCGCGCCCTTGAGTGCGCTCTCGGCGAACAGGATGCCGTTGTTGGCGATGATGCCGACAGGATAACCGTGCAGGTGCGCGAAGCCGGTGACCAGCGTCTTGCCGTAGCGCGCCTTGAATTCGTCGAATTCCGAGCCGTCGACGATGCGCGCGATCACCTCCCGGATGTCGAACGGGCGTCGCGTGTCCTTCGGCACGATGCCGTAGAGCTCGTCGGCCGCGTACAGCGGCTCGCGCGAGGGCCGCACCGCGAGAGACAGCATCTTACTGCGGTTGAGGTTGCCGACCAGGTTGCGCGCGATCTGCAGCGCGTCGCGATCGTCCTCGGCGAAATGGTCGGCCACGCCGGAGATGCTGGTATGCACGTCGGCACCGCCTAGCGCCTCGGCATCGACGATCTCGCCAGTGGCTGCTTTCACCAGCGGAGGACCGCCGAGGAAGATCGTGCCCTGTTCCTTGACGATGATGCTCTCGTCGGACATCGCTGGCACGTACGCGCCGCCGGCGGTGCAACTTCCCATCACCACCGCGATCTGCGGGATGTTCTCGGCGCTCATGCGTGCCTGGTTGTAGAAGATGCGGCCGAAGTGCTCGCGGTCCGGGAAGACCTCGTCTTGCAACGGCAGGAAGGCGCCGCCGGAATCGACCAGGTAGATGCACGGCAGGCGGTTCTCGCGCGCGATTTCCTGCGCGCGCAGGTGCTTCTTCACCGTCATCGGGAAGTAGGTGCCGCCCTTGACCGTCGCATCGTTGGCGACGACGACGACTTCGAGGCCCTGTACGCGACCGATGCCGGCGACCATGCCGGCGCCGGGCGCCGCATTGTCGTACATGCCTTCCGCGGCGAGCGGTGCGATCTCTAGGAACGGCGAACCCGGGTCGAGCAGGGCGGCAATGCGGTCGCGCGGCAGCAGCTTGCCACGCTCGGTATGGCGATCCCGAGCCTTCTCTCCTCCACCGCCCGCGACGCGCGCGAGGCGGGCATCGAGTTCCTCGACCAGGGCGCGGTGATATGCGGACGCATCCCGGAACTCCTGCGAGCCCGGATCGAGACGGCTAGTCAGTGCGGGCATGCGGGCAGGGGTCCGGGCGAAGACGGCACAGGATAACCGCTGCGCTCGAATCGCATCCTGCAGGTCTCATCCCGCAGGGTGGCGCAAACAAAAAGACCCGCCGAAGCGGGTCTTCCTGCACAACGTTGGTAAGCCGGATTACTTCTTGGCTTCTTCAGCAGCGGCATCGGCCTTGTCGGCGACGTCTTGAGCGGCATCCGAAGTCGCTTGGGCGGCATCGGCGGTCGCTTCGCTGGCGGCGGCGGCAGCTTGGTCGGCAGCTTGGTCGACATTCTGGCCAACTTCGGCAGCGGCTTCGCCGGTCGCGGCAGCGGCGGCATCGACGCCCTGGGCAGCGGCATCACCTGCGGCAGTGGCGGCGTCGGCAGCGGCGGCACCTGCTTCGTCGGCGGCGGTCGCGGCTTCGGAGGCTTCCTGCTGGGCGGTAGCGGTTTCGTTCTTGCAGGCCGAGAGAGCGAGGACGCTGGCGGCGAGCAGCACAAAGAGCTTGGTGTTCATGGGTCTCTCCTGAGGAGTTGTCTGAAAGGATCTGTCTGGTAAATCTTCGGATCAGGCAACGCCAGTGCGCGTAGCAGCCCGGCAAGCGCCGGCATCTCGTTCACTGACCAATGGAAAAGCCGCCGGCGAGCCGGCGGCTTTCCACTTCTTGCAACAGCAACTCGGGCGATATTACTTCTTGTCGCCAGTGTTGGTTTCGGCGTCAGCCGAAGCAGCAGCTTCTTCTGCGCTGTCCTGCGCCTGCTCAGCCGAGTCGGCTGCATTTTCAGCAGCGTCAGCAGCGTCGTCAGCGGCAGTCATATCGCCAGCGCCGGAAGCGGCGTCAGCCGAGGTGGCGGCAGCGTCAGCAGCAGCAGCAGCAGCGTCGGCACCGGCCTGGGCAGCGTCGGTGGCCATTGCGTCGCCGGTAGCGGCGGCGTTGTCGGCAGCCTGCTGGGCTTCGCCAGCAGCGTCGGCGGCTTCGGCGGCGGAATCAGCAGCCTGATCCTTGTTGGAGCATGCGGCCAGGGACAGGCCCAGAGCCAGCGCGAGCAGCGCCTTGTTGATCGTCATGTCAATCTTCCTCGTCGTTTAAAGTTTGGCAACGCGCAACTGCGCGCCGATACCATGATGACAAGCCATCCTTGGGTGTCAAGCGGTTGGCCGCTTTTTTTTTGTAAAGACGTTCTTAACTTTTCACACGATCTCGACAGCAATGGCGGTCGCTTCGCCGCCGCCGATGCACAACGAAGCCACGCCCCGCTTGCCGCCCCGGGCCTTCAGCGCGTGCAGCAGGGTGACCACCAAGCGCGCACCACTGGCACCGATCGGGTGCCCCAGCGCAACGGCGCCACCGTTCACGTTCAGCCTGTCGTGGGGTATGCCGAGGTCCTTCATCGGTGCCATCGCCACGTTGGCGAATGCTTCGTTGACTTCAAACAAGTCCACGTCCTCGACCTTCCAGCCTGCTTTTTTCAGCAATTTGTCGATGGCAGTGACCGGTGCCGTCGTGAACCATTCTGGCGCTTGCGCATGGGTGGCATGCGCGACGATGCGGGCCAACGGCTGCAAACCGCGCTTGGTGGCTTCTTCAGCGGACATCAATATGGTGGCCGCAGCTCCGTCGGAAATCTTCGAGGATGAGGCGGCGGTCAGCACACCGTCCTTGCCGAATGCGGCGCGCAATGTCGGGATCTTTGCCAGATCGATCTTGCCGGGTTCCTCGTCGGTGTCGACGGTGACCTCACCCTTGCGGCCCTTGACGACGACTGGAACGATTTCCGCGGCGAATGCACCGGAGGTGATGGCGGTTTGTGCACGCCTTGCGCTTTCGGTGGAGTAGGCATCGAGGTCTTCCCGACTGAAACCGTACTTCGCGCAGGCGGCATCGCCGAACACGCCCATGGCCTTGCCGTCATAGGGATTGGTGAGGCCGTCCCATGCCATGTGGTCGAGGAACTCGGCCGAACCGTAACGCAGGCCCGTGCGCGATCCGTTGAGCAGGTGCGGCGCATTGGTCATCGATTCCATGCCACCGGCGACGATGACCTTGGCGGAACCGGCCTTGATCAGATCATGCCCGAACATGATCGCCTTCATGCCCGAACCGCAGACCTTGTTGACTGTGGTGCAACCGGCAGCAGTGGGAATCCCTGCGGCCAGCGAAGCCTGGCGCGCAGGTGCCTGGCCGAGACCGGCCGGCAGTACGCAGCCCATGATGACTTCATCGACCTGGTCCGCAGCCAGCCCTGCGTGATCGAGCGCGCCGGTGATCGCGGCCGCGCCAAGGGTGGGGGAGGGCACGCCGGTGAACTGGCCGAGCATGGAACCTATGGCGGTGCGTTTGGCACCGACGATGACGATATCGGACACGAATGACTCCGGGAGACAGCGGCGTGGGGCCGTGGAACCGCGATTATCGCGCCGCGCGCTGCGCTGCGGCAAATTGGACGAAAGGATCAGGCCGGTCTTCGCAAGTACAACTGGCGACCTCGGCCGCCCGCATGCATGGGTTTGAAGCCCTGCGCCAGGAACAGGCCCGGAACACCGGTCCAGACGAACGCAGCGGCCTGATGTTCGCCGCTGTCGACCGCCTGCGGATAAGCCTCGATCTCCTCGGCGCCACGCTTACGCGCGAACGCGACAGCGGCCTCCACCAGCGCCGAGGCGACACCGCGGTTACGCCAACGCGGCGGCACGTAGAAGCAGTTCAACGCCCAGGTACGTGGCGTCCAGTCGCGCAGCAAGGCCTTGCTGCGTTCGGTGCGCGGGAAGTCCGCACGCGGACCGATTGCGCACCATCCGGCCACCTCGTCGCCGACCAAGGCAAGCAATCCTGAGGCCCGTCCGGATTCGACCAGGCGCTTGAACGCGCGCCTGTTCGGTTCGCCCTTGGCCGCGTCCCAGGCCTTGCCACCCATCGGCACGCGCCACCACATACACCAGCAACCCCCGCATGCGCCGTTGGCGCCGAACAGCGCTTCGATCACCGGCCAGTCGTCGGCACGCAACGCGCGCGTGTGCAGGTTCGCTTCGATCGCAGGGCCGGGGTTGCACCGTGCCATGCGCGTGCTTCAGTGCTTGCCTTCGAACAGTTCGCGGCCGATCAGCATGCGCCGGATCTCGTTGGTGCCTGCGCCGATCGCATAGAGCTTGGCGTCGCGCAAGATGCGTCCGGTCGGGTATTCGTTGATGTAGCCGTTGCCGCCGAGCGCCTGGATCGCTTCCAGCGCCACTTGCACGCAGGCATCGGAAGCCTGCAGCAGGCAGCTGGCAGCGTCGATGCGCGACTTGTAGCCCGCGTCGTAGTCGCGCGCGACCTGGTAGGCGAACGCGCGCGAGGCCTGCAGCGCGGTGTACATGTCGGCCAGCTTGGCCTGCATGATCCCGAACGTGCCGATCGCGACATCGAATTGCTTGCGCTCGCGCACGTAGGGCAGGGCGGCATCGAGCGCGGCCTGCATCAGGCCGAGCGGGCCACCGCTGATGACCAGGCGCTCGGTGTTGAGGCCGTTCATCAGCACCTTGACGCCATTGTTGACCTCGCCGAGCACGTTCGCGTCCGGAATCTCGCAGTTCTCGAACACCAGTTCCGAGGTGTTGGAGCCGCGCATGCCGAGCTTGTCGAGCTTCTGCGCCGTCGTGAAACCCGGCATGCCCTTCTCGACGATAAACGCGGTCATGCACTTGCTGCCCGCGTCCTTGCCGGCGGTGCGCATGTAGACGACCAGCACGTCGGCCTCGGGACCGTTGGTGATCCACATCTTGTTGCCGTTGGCGACCCAGACATCGCCGCCGCTCTTATCGGTGCGCAACTCGGCGCGGCAGCTCATCGAACCGACCACGTCCGAGCCCGCGCCGGGTTCGCTCATCGCCAGCGCGCCCTTCCATTCGCCGCTGCACAGCTTTGGCAGGTACTTCTGCCGCTGTGCCTCGTTGCCGTTGGCGTAGAGATTGCTGACGCACAAGTTGGAGTGGGCGACGTAGGACAGGCCGACCGAACCCGACGCGCGCGAGATCTCCTCCATCGCGACGAGGTGGGCGAGATAGCCCATGTCGCTGCCGCCATACTCGCCAGGCACGGTGATGCCGAGCACGCCCAACTCGCCGAGCTTCGGCCACAGGTCCTGCGGGAAGACGTTGTCGTGGTCGATTTGCGCCGCGCGCGGCGCGATCTGCGCATCGGCGAAGCGGCGGACCGCGTCGCGCAGTGCATCGATGTCTTCGCCGAGCGGAAAAGTTCGCATGATTCGGGGGGTTGCTCTTGGTTAAGTGCGGGTTTGTCGGTGCAGGCATGCGTTGAAAACGATTACCAGCACCGGGCCACTATCAAGCTACAACCTGCCTCATGCACCCAGCGTCAATGCCCGCCGCGCATGCGACCCAGGAAGCGTGGCGCGGTCCGGCCCATCGGCAGCTTGAGCTTGCCGATCGCGGAAATCCGTTCCTCGGCAAGCCGATCGGCCGCCTTGTAGGTCGGGATGTTGTCGCGCTCGGAGATCTCGTAGATGCGCGCCAGGTTGTGGTAGATCGTGCGCATCATGCGCATGGCGCGTTCGCGGTTGTAGCCGTCGATCTCGAGCGACACGTTCATCACGCCGCCGGCGTTCACCGCGTAGTCGGGCGCGTACAGGATGCCGCGCTTCTGCACCTCGTCGCCGATCGCGTTGTTGGCTAGCACGTTGTTGGCCGCACCGCAGATGATCTTGGCCTTCAGGCGCGGCAGGGTCTGCTCGTTGACGGTGCCGCCGAGCGCGCAGGGCGAATAGACATCGGCATTGACGTCGTAGATCTCTTCCAGGCCCACGGCTTCGGCGCCATACTCGCTGACGGCCTTGTCGATCAGGCCCTTGTTGATGTCGGTGACGAAGATCTTGGCGCCGCGTTCCTTCAACAGCTTCACGAACTCCATGCCGACGTGGCCCAGGCCCTGCACGGCATAACTGTACTTGCCGACTTCCTCGTCGCCGTACTTCTTGTTCAACGTCGCCATCAGGCCCTGCAGCGTGCCGTAGGCGGTGAACGGCGACGGGTCTCCGGAGCCGCCGTGCACCTGGTGCACGCCGGTGACGTATTCGGTCTCGCGGTAGACGTATTCCATGTCGTTGACGTCGATGCCGACGTCCTCGGCGGTGATGTAGCGCCCGCCGAGCGTGTCGACGAACTTGCCGAACGCGCGGAACAGTGCCTCGGACTTGTCGGTCGAGGGATCACCGATGATCACCGCCTTGCCGCCACCGATATTGAGGCCGGCGACCGCGTTCTTGTAGGTCATGCCGCGGCTCAGACGCAGCACGTCGTTGAGCGCGTCGGCTTCGCTCTTGTACGGCCACATGCGCAGGCCGCCGAGCGCCGGGCCCAGCACGGTGTTGTGCACCGCGATGATCGCCTTGAGGCCGGCGTCCTTGTTATGGCAGAAGACGACCTGCTCGTGGCCGTAGGTGTCGAGGTGTTCGAAAATCATCGGAAACTCCGCGGCGTGGAAGCCATCGCGCATCGCGATTGGCGCCAGCTAGTGTGATAAGTCGTTGAATTGGCTGTGTACGCGGCATGCCGGACGCGATTGGCCGGTGCCGCAGGCGCGACAGTCTAAAGCAATCGTTCCATGCCGGCTTGTGTACGCGGCCGTATGCGCACGGCGCGCGGGCCGCGATCAGAAGTCGCGATAGGGCCCTTGCCGGATCCACAGCGTGGCCAGCCATTTCTCGCCGCGCTCGACAGGCAGGCCGGCGTGCAGGGAATCCGGATCGGGCGAACCTTCGGGCAGCAGGTTCGCGAAGGCGATCGCCGATCCAGCCGTCGGTGCGATGGTGAGGCCGGCAGCGGGGAAAACGGTTTCACCGCCGGCTTCCACGTCGTTGAGGTACGCGCAGATCGTGCCGGCGCGGTCGCCGGCCTGCGGACGGTTGTCTGCGAGTGCGGCGGAGGGCAGGTAATCGCGATGCGGGTGGTACTGCTCGCCGGGCGCGTAGCGCAGGACGATCAATGGTTCGGCGAAGACCAGCTCGACACCTGCCGCGGTCGCCATCCGCGCCTGCACCAGGCGCAGCGCCAGGTCCTCCTGCAGCGGATCGAAACTCGCATCCTGGCTCGTGCGGATGGCGTTGAAGGATTTCGCGCCGCTCTGCGGATCCAGCGTATGCGAATGGGAGAGTCTTGGCCGCGCTGCGGCCATGAGCAGGCGGCACTCGTCGGCGGACAGCAGGTTGTCGATCGCGCCGAGCTTGGGTCGATCGGACAACCTTTTCACGGGCGGCTGCTGCCAGGTTTCCTCCAAAGCCAGGCGTTCGCGGACCAGGCCCAGCGCAAACGGGCGCACGGAACAGGCGGGCAGGGAATCGGATGCCGAAGCCTGGTCATCGCCGGCAGCTGCCTGCATCCGCGCCGCCAGCAACTGGGCTGCGACGGGATCGCCGACGCCGGCCGCCTGCCTCAGCAGGTCCATGCACAAGACCTGGTCCTGCTCGTCGTTGCGGCGTCCGAAGTGGATGGCGGCCGTAGTCAGGGCCGGGGCATAGCCCGCGTTCACCGCCAGCAACAGCCTCTGGTTGATGCGTGCGTCGCGTTTGACCGCCTGGTTGCCCACCGAAATCATCGCCAGCAGGTAGGCGGCGATGACGTTGCCGGCAGTTTCGGCCTCTTCCAGCAAACGAACGCCCTGTCCGGGATTCGAGGCCGTGCCCACGCCGTACAGCAACATGCGCGCGGCTTCGATCCGGGCGCGATTGTGCCCGGCGGCGGCGGCCTGGATGAAAAGTGGAAACGCCTCTTCCATCGCCATACGCGCCACCAGCGCGGTCGCCAGGGCATAGATCTTGGCGGGATCGGCGGACGCGGCTTCGGCGCGTAGCGACGCCAGGGCGTCGTCGGGTGTCGGGTTCGGTTCGTTGCTCATCGGCAAAGCGTAAACGATGCGGTGGCTTCGGGCTCGGCCGGGGAATTCATAATTGCGATTCGATCGGCAGCCATGCCAGTACGCGATTGGTTGCGCGCGTGAGCCTTCCGGTGTCGGGTTCGTGCCCGAGCAGCAGCGGCGGACGTGGCGCGCGGTCGAGCCAGCGCACGTCGCCGTGCGGGTCGAGGAACACCCAATAGCTCAGTTCGGGCGATGCCAGCCGCAGATATTCGGCGCGCAAGGCTCGGGCGATGCGCGCATCGTCGAACAGCACGCCCATCTCGGTGTTGAGGTCGGACGAGCGCGGGTCGAGGTTGAACGAGCCGATGAAGCCGCGCGCATCGTCCACGACGAAGGCCTTGGTATGCAGGCTGGCACCGCTGCTGCCGAACAGGCTCGTCCCGCTGTCCGCGGATTGCCCGGGCCGTGCCTGCGCGCGGATCTCGTACAACTGGACACCGCCGCGCAGCAGGTCGTCGCGATACCTGCTGTAGCCGCCGTGCACGGCGACCACGTCGTTGGCGGCCAGCGAATTGGTCACCACGCCGACCTGCGCACCGCGCGCGACCAGCCCGACGAGGTCGCGCGTCTTGTCGGCACCGGGCACGAAGTAGGGCGAGATCAGCAGCGCCTTTTCGCGCGTGCCGCCCAGCATGCGTTCTAGGCGGGCCACCAGCCAGTCGCTGCGGTCATCGTGTTTCCACTTCAGTGGCGGGTCGGCATGCACGCGCAAGCGGTCGCTCCAGACCGGCGTCAGCTTGCGGCCGGCGTAACCGCGCACGTTCGGCGAGGCGTCGACGCGGCGAAGATAGCGCAGCGCCTCGCTGCTGCGGGCTTCGGCGCCGATGTCGACCAGCAGCGCCTGCAGCTCGCGCGGATGCTTCTCCGTCAGCGCCGCCAGCGGCACCGCTGCGCTGCTGTTCCAGTAGGCGTCGAATATATTGCTGGCGTCGGCGACGACAGGGCCGAACAGCACCAGGTCGAGGTCGCGGAAATTGACCTGCTCGCCGGCGCTGAAATACTCCGCGCCGATGTTGCGCCCGCCGACGACGGCGACGCGGCCATCGGCGATCCAGGCCTTGTTGTGCATGCGGTGGTTGACGCTGAAGATCCGCTGCACCAGTTCCAGCACGCGCCACACGCCGGTGCGGTTGCGGAACGGGTTGTAGAGGCGGATCTCGATGTTTGGGTGGGTGTCGAGCAGCAGCAGCTTCGAATCCAGGCCTTCGGCATTCATGTCGTCGAGCAGCATGCGCACGCGCACGCCACGCTCAGCGGCCAGCCAGGCCTCGCGGCCGAGCAGGCGGCCGGTGAGGTCGTCGTGCCAGATGTAGTACTGCAGGTCGAGGCTGCGTCCGGCACGGCGGGCGGAGATCGCACGCGCCGCGAACGCATCCAGTCCATCGGGCACCATCAGCACGCCGGACTTGCCGGGATTCGCCGCGAGCAACGGCACGAGCTCGCGATCCAGCGCGGTCTGCGCCGGTCGCACGGCCAGCGCCCGGCTCGGCGCGCCCGTCGCCGGCGGCGTGAGATGGTCGGCCAGCAGCAGGCCGCTGATCACCATCAGCACTAGCGCAAACAATCCCCACGCGATGATGCGCTTGGCACGTGTCATTGTTGTTTTCCCCCGAGGCGGGAGCAGTATCCGGCCTTGCGTCGCTGTTTGCGAGACGCCGCGGAGGCATGCTGCCGGCGCGGTGCCTGGCTCGCAGCCGCGACAGGTCCGACACTACGGGAGCAACGACATGGCCATCGCCAGGAACACCCTACGCAGCTCGCGATCGGGACAAGCCATCACTGCACGCCTGCTCGACGCCCGCCCCGATACCGCCGACTTCCGCGACCGCATGTTCACTCCGACGCTGATCGACGTGCCGACCTCGTGGCCGCTGTCGCACCACACTCGGCTCGCGGTGCCGATCCTCGACCAGGGCGACGAAGGCGCCTGCACCGCCTTCGGCCTGGCGACCGTCGCGCACACCTTGCTGCGCACGCGCATCTCCGGCGCCAATCGCACGCGCGTCAGTACGCGCATGTTCTATGACATGGCACGGCGCTACGACGAATGGCGCGGCGAGAGCTATTCCGGATCGAGTTGCCGCGGCGCGATGAAAGGTTGGCACCACCACGGCGTCTGCTCCGAAGAGACCTGGCCCTACACGCCCGGCAGGGAAGGCGCGCTCGAGCCTTATACCGAAGCGCGCGCCCGCGATGCCACGCGACGTCCGCTCGGGGCGTATTTCCGTGTCAACCACAAGGACCTGGTCGCGATGCACGCCGCGTTCGCCGAAGTGCGCGTGTTGTACGCGTCCTGCGGCGTGCACGAAGGCTGGATCGAGCCGCCGGCGCATGGGCGCATCGCCTGGCGGCAGCAGGAGGAACTCGGCTACCACGCCTTCGCCATCGTCGCTTACGACGACCGCGGCTTCTGGATCCAGAACTCCTGGGGCCGCAGCTGGGGCCACAAGGGTTACGGCTACATCAGCTACGACGAATGGCTCGAGCGCGGCACCGACGTCTGGGTCGCGCGGCTCGCGGTGCCGGTGCGGCTGCAGGGTGCGCAGGCGACGGCGGTCAGCCATTCGGCGCTGGCGCGACAGGCGACCGGCTATTCGCAGGCCGACCTGCGCCCGCACATCGTCAGCCTCGGCAACAACGGCCTGCTGCGCGACGAGGGCCGCTTCGGCACGACGCGCGAAGACGTGCGCAACCTGCTGCGCAAGGACCTGCGCGCCACCACGCGTGGCTGGAAGAAGAAGCGCGTGCTGCTGTTCGCGCACGGCGGCCTGGTGCCGGAGCAGACCGCGATCCAGCGCGTCGCCGACCTGCGCGAAGCATTATTGCCGCAGGAGATCTATCCCCTGTGCTTCATCTGGAAGAGCGATTTCTGGACCACGCTCGGCAACCTCCTGCGCGATGCCACCCTGCGCCGCAGCGAGGGCCTGCTCGACCGCGCCAAGGAACTGCTGCTCGACCGTCTCGACGACACGCTCGAGCCGCTCGCGCGCGTGATGGGCGGCAAGGCGGTGTGGGACGAGATGAAGGAGAACGCATTACTCGCGACCACCGCGGTCGAACGCGGCCTCGATGGCGGCCTGCAGGAAGCCGGCGGCGCGGCGCAGGTCGCGCGTCTGCTCGGCGAATGGATGAGCGAGGATCCGTCGGTCGAATTGCACCTGGTCGGTCACAGCGCAGGTTCGATCCTGCTCGCACCGATGCTGCAACTGTTGACCACGCGCGGACAAGTCGCGATGGGACCTGCGCGCGGCATGCAGGGCATCGGCGTCGACGTGGCCAGCGTCAACCTGTGGGCACCGGCGATCACGGTCGACCTGTTCCTGCAGGCGTATGCGCCCGCGATCGAAGCACGCAGCGTCGACCGCGCCTGCCTGTTCACGCTCAGCGACAAGGCCGAGAACGACGACCACTGCGCCGGCGTCTACCACAAGTCGTTGCTGTACCTCATCGCGCACGCGTTCGAGGCGCAGGCGCGCAGCTGGATCGACCGCCGCCTGCGCCAGGGCACGCCGATCGTCGGCATGGCGCGCTTCGTAGAAGCGAAGGAAGTCGAAGACCAGGCGCTCGGCTACGAAACCCTGCGCAAGCTGGTGCGCGACGGCCGCCTCGGCCACGTGCAGTCGCCAACCGCCGGCAAGCCCGAGGGCGCAGCCGACGCCGCCAACGCCACCAGCCACGGTGGCTTCGACGACGACCGCGCCACGATCAAGGCCACCATCGCCCGCATCCTCGGCACGCGCAGTGCGCCGGTGCAGTTCGAGATCCGCCGCTCCGAAGCCGGCCTGGAAGACCGCCGCCGCATGCTGCAACGAGCGCTCTTCACCGAGCCTTTGTCGCGAGAGTGATCCGTCAGCGGCGCGGCACCCAGTAACCGGCACGGAAGCGCCAGTTCGGTCCATGGCGATACCAGCGCGGCGGCGCATACACGTGGCCACGGCGCGCTGCTACCGCATACCCGGCCACCCAGACATGGCGGCGGCCATTCCAGCGCCAGTAGCCCGGCGTCCACACATAACCCGGGCGCACGACGATGCGCTCGTAACGCGGCGGTGGCGGCGCCAGCCGCACATCGATGCCGACATAACCACGCGCCTGCGCCTCGGGCGCATGCACGCTGCCGAGCGCGGCCAGGCCCAGCGCGGCGGACAACAACAGGGGACGCAACATGATCGGACGTAACATCGGTATCTCTCCTTGTCGCGCCGGCGTCGTGCGCCGGCACCGATGACAACGCCGGTCGCGTAGCGATGTTGACCTTGCCGACGTGCTTATTCAGCGCCGCGCCATCCACCTGAACGCTGTTTTGGCCCCGCGGTACAATCGCGGCATGTCGAAAATGCCCCGGAGCGCGCCATGAGCACGCCTGCCAAGCAAGTCCCCGCCGTCAATCCAGAGACCTCGCCGCTGCGCTTCGTCACGGCCGCGAGCCTGTTCGACGGCCACGACGCCGCGATCAACATCATGCGTCGGCTGATCCAGGGCGAAGGTGTCGAGGTGGTGCACCTGGGCCACAACCGCTCGGTCGAGGACGTGGTCCGCGCCGCATTGCAGGAAGACGCCGACGGCATCGCGCTGTCGTCCTACCAGGGCGGCCACGTCGAATACTTCAAGTACATGGTCGACATGCTGCGCGAGCGCGGTGCCTCCCACATCAAGGTCTTCGGCGGCGGCGGCGGCACGATCACGCCCGAGGAGATCCGCGAACTGCAGGACTACGGCGTCGAACGCATCTACCACCCCAACGACGGCATGCACATGGGTCTGGTGGCGATGATCGAGGACGTCGTGAGCCGCGCCGCCGA
>JACMKK010000062.1 GCA_014380115.1 Luteimonas sp.
GTCGGTGGTGTCGGCGGCCGCGGCGGCGCCGGAGGAGCGGGCGGCGCCGGTGGCACCGGCACGCGGAACGGCATCGCCTTGGGCACCTTCACTTGTGCAGTGGCGGACTTGCGATCGCGCAGGTACTCCACCGACACCTTGCTGTCGGCGGGCCGGGCGCGCAGCGCAGCCATGGCCTCGCGTGGATTCGAGACGGCCTTGCCGTCGATCTTGCGGATCACGTCGCCGGCCTGCAACCCCGCAAGGTCTTCGCCGGCGCTCAACACCAGGACGCCGGTGTCGGTGCCGAAATAACGTCCGAGCTGCGGATCGACCGTCGCCAGGTTGAGGCCGTTCCAGCGGAACGCTTCGCTCAGGGCGCGGAAGCGGCAGTCCTCCCCCCTGCACTTGCCATCGGGCCCGATGCGGATGAGCTCGCTGCGGATCTGTGGCGCCACGCCTGCGGGCATCGCACGTGCGAAGTCCTCGTCGTCGAAATCGAACTTGAAGTCGCCGCCTTCGTCGTCGCGCCAGACGAACACATGCTGATCGAGTTTCGGCACGACGCTGACGACCGCGTTACGGCCATCGCGCGCGTAACCGAGCTTGACCGCAGTCCTGACGTCGGTATTGGCGAGCAGCTTGCGCGCGTTCTCGACGCGCAGGCGTGGTTCCTGCCCGAGGATCGGTGCGCCATTGATGCTGACCAAGCGGTCGCCGCTCTTCAGGCCGCCCCTGGCCGCGGGGCCGTCGGGAGTCACACCTGCGATCTTGACGCCCGCTTGCGCATCGGGCGCCAGCACGACGCCGACCATCGGCTTGCGCCGCATGCGTTGTTCGACCATCACGCGCGCATCGGCCTGCGCACTCGTCCGCGACAGCTCGGCCACGCGTCTGGCAGCGCGTGCGAGCTCCGCGCGTGCGGCGGCGAGTTCCTTCGCGTTGGCCGCGTCGGCGGCCTTGGCGACAGGCGTCTGTGCGATGGCCAGACAGGGGGCCAGCACGAGCGCGACGGCGCAGGCGAGCGGTTTCAAGGACGGGATGCGCATGCGAACCTCTTCAGTCGTCATCGTGGATGGGTTGATCGATCGGCGACGCGTCAATCGACGCTCACCAGGGCGCCGTCGTAGCGGTCGCCGTTGGCCGCCAGCCAGCGCTGCGTACTTGCGAAGCCAGCCACCTGGCGCAGCGCATCGACGCGCTGGTCCCAGAGCGCGAGTCGCTGCGATCGCGGCAACGCCGGCTGCGACAGCGCCGCGTCGATACTTGTCAGATAGGCATCGAGTTCGTCCGACAGCGCTGCCGCGGGCCCGCTGGCGACGCGATCATCGCGGGCCATGGCAAGCACGGCTTCGAGCTGCGCGGACTCGGCGTACAGGCGTTCGAATTCGGCGCGATTCGGTCCGTTGGCATCCGTGGCCGCCGGTTGGTCGGCAGTTGCGACGCGAGTATCGGCGCTGGCTGCGCCTGGCTCGGCCGACGCCGACGCGGCGCGCGATCCGGCATCGACGATCGCGCTGTCGCTTGGCCGTGCAATCCGGTCGTTGGCCAAACGTTGCAATGGCACGACGGCGACCAGCGCGAGCGCGGCCGCCGTGGCCAGCCA
>JACMKK010000063.1 GCA_014380115.1 Luteimonas sp.
CGGCGTTCTTGGTCGAACTCGGCGCAGAGATCAGCGTGGCGTCCACCGCCGTGCCGCTGCGCAGCATCAGGCCCTTGTGCTGCAGCAGGTCGTTGACGACCCGCAGCATGTCCACCGCCAGGTCGTGCTTCTCCAGCAGGTGGCGGAACCGCAGGATGGTGGTCTCGTCGGGCAGTCGGGCCCGTGCGCCGTCGAGCCGGGCGAACTCCCGGTACAGCGGCACGTCGTGCAGCGCCTCTTCCATCGCCGGATCACTCAGGCCGAACCACTGCTGCAGGTAGTGGATGCGCAGCATGGTCTCGATGCCGAAGGGCGGACGGCCGGTCTTGGCCTTCGGGTAGTACGGCGCCACGATCTGCACCAGCACACCCCAAGGCACCACGCGCTCCATGTCCTCCAGGAACTCACGCTTGCGCGTCTTTTTGGTCGACAGGTTCAGGCCCAGTCCAAGCTGCTTCATGGTCGCTCCGCGCTTGCCATTCATGCATCACGTCATGCAAGATTCGCGCGAGTTATGCAGACGTTCCTTAACGAATGTGGCTGAAGAACCGGCACCAAGGGACCGCGGTCGTTCGAGGGTGCCGCCGGCCAACCCTGTACCGGCACGCGGCGCAACGACTGGATTCAAAGGGCGCAGACAGGCGCTGTCGACGCGTTGCTGTCCTGGATAGTTCTGTGCGTTGATGCCGCCCGGTCATGAGCGGGACGCCTTTTCGCCCATGATGCGCACCGCGTTGTCGAGACAGACATCCATGTAACCGCGCCACAGCCATCGGGCGATGCCGGACAGGGGCACGGCGGCCAGGCTGTTCTTGGCGGTGAAGGTGTAGGTCCAGCTCACCTGAGTGCCACCGGGCGCCGCGGCAAAGGTCCACTCACCACGTGCGTCGTCGGCAAGTCCGCGCAAAATGGGGTTGCCGAACTCCCAGACGCGATAGGCGAAAAAGTTAGACCCATCATGGTCGGTGACCTGCTCGCGCACGGTACTGCCATCGGCGAGGTGGATGCGGCGCGCAGAGCCCGGGCGATCCCAGGGCCCAGTCCTATCGGACGTGCGCACCACCGCGGGCAGGGGCCCGTAGCCTGTCAGCACCTTCGGCAACACGTCCTCTGCGGCGATGAACCTGAATACTTCTTCAGGTGTGCCAGGAATCACGGCATGCCGTGTGATAGCGACCTTGGGCACCGTCATGGCACGCTCCTGACCGGGCGCAGCGACTTGCGTGATCGAGGCGCATGCTGCGACAGCAGCAACGGCAGAGGTGGAAAGTACCCATCGCAACGGCGTCGAGTTTCGAGTGCGGCGTGGTGTGAGGTGTGGCACATGCATAGTTGTCATCGGAGTGGTGGTGGGATCCATAATATGAACTTTCCTTCACTTTGAGAATTCGCATTCCATGGCGAGGCCGCTGCCCCTGCTCCAGCCAAGAAAGACGCCCATTCAGGCACGATCGGCTCACACGGTCGAGGCCATCCACACTGCGTGCATTCAGGTTTTGATTGACGGAGGCATGGAGCGGCTAAGCACCACGCGCGTGGCGGCACGTGCCGGCGTGTCGGTGGGCTCTCTGTACCAGTACTACCCAAACAAACAATCGCTGCTGGCCGCGGTGCTGGAGAAGCACCTCATGCATGTCGTTGAGGCCGTCGAGGCCTCCTGCCTACGCGCTAAGGGACAGCCGGTGGCGGTCATGGCGGCATCGCTGGTACAGGCGTTCATTGCCGCGAAGTTTGCGGCACCCGACGTGTCGAGGGCGCTGTACTCGGTGGCCTCGGAAGTCCGTGGCGAAGCGGTCGTGGCGCGGTTGACTCAACGGTCGCAACTGGCGCTGTGCGACATGCTGGCGACCGCGGCCGATCGGCGCTTTGGCGATCTTGCGCCCATCAGCTTCGTCCTGTCGACCGCAGTGGTCGGGCCCGTGCAGGCCTTGCTGGCATCGTCGGCAGCGGAACCGGTCATAGAACGAGTCCGGGAGCACTTGGTTGCGATGGTGTCGGCGTACCTCCGCCAAATGGGTAGCGAAGTCGTTGCGAGGAAATCGCCTCGTTGATCCACCTGCCGCGACGGCCCTGGTAGCGCGGCACTCGAGCGCCAATGAACGGCGAACCCGATAGCCCACGCTCGGCGTCGCCGTCACATGTCGGTGCGAAGCGGAGGGCCTGAACACCGTGAAAAGCCGACCGTCGGCTGCGTAAGTCCAAAGACCGCTTCTGGCCGACCTCCGACGGCCGGCTCTCGGAACTGCTCGTCTCAAAGCAGCCAGCAAGAACGCGGTCTTGACGGTCTCCAAATTGGCGTCGAACTTGTCTGACGCAGGACCCTGCATTGGCCACAAGCGGTCCTTCGTCATGAACTCGAAAATCCTGCCGCGAAGAGCCCATGAGCGGCCGGTTTCGGGCGACGAGTCCGATCTCCCCTTTTGGCTCGACTCGGCCAGTAGCGGACGGTTACGAACACTGCTCTGCGAGTTGCCAGCGACCCCCGCTAGCAGCGGAGCAAGTTGTTGACCGCGGCCTCGTTGCGCCCATTACGGGTCACGCACGCTGCGACCGACCTTGCTCCGCCCCTAGGCCAAGCTAAGCGCTCTACAGGCCGCAGTGCTGGCTACTCGTTGATGCGACTTGCGTCGTCGAACTCCGCGAAGCGCCAACGCTGATAGGAGAGGAAAATCCAAGTTAGGCCGACCATCCCGGCCAAGCCGATAATCGCGCAGGTCGTCTTCGGGAGCTGCCCTCCAAACGCATGGGCTAGCAAAGCGATGATCGCCCCACCCACAAAGTTGTTGATGACCGCAACCATGCTGGCTGTCGTGCCCAAGAACGCCATCAGCGCCCCAAGTCGAAGGGCGGGTGTCCTTGCCTCCGGCCAGCGTCCATTCTGTTTGGAAAAGAGCGTCTCAGCGTCCGGACCGAGGGTTCGATAGACGCCCCGAATGCGTGCTATCACGTCGAGATAATGCATGCTCTCAAGGCCCGTCTCCACAAGCCGGACGACTGTAAAAAGTCCGAGCAGGAAAACGGCCGGCAGGACCGCCGCCAGGAACGGCAGCAGTACATCTGGCGAGTTCGCCAAGAAGCCGGTCGCGACCATGGCACTCGATAAGGCCATGACGTACAGGGAGCTCCGGGCCGCTGACTCGGTGTAGGTGGTGCTCGTCGCTGTCTGCAACACGAAATGCTCGGTGGTCAGGGCCGAAATGAACGCTGCTCCTTTTTCCGTTTCTTCCATGGC
>JACMKK010000456.1 GCA_014380115.1 Luteimonas sp.
GCGCATCCCAGCGCGTACCAAGGCGTGGTCATCGACCACGAAAACCCTGATCGTCATCCCTGTTCTCCACGTTGAAAACCGATATCGAGGCTACGCGCGGCCTTCCGCTGCCGCAAGCGCGGAGCCAGCCGTTTCAGGCAGGCGGCCGATCGCCGGTTGCTCGGGCGAATGCCGGCCGATTTTCCTGGCCGGACGCGCGCGCGGCCCGCACGGCTCCATTTCCCCGCCGGAACCGACCTGCATGTGATCAATATCAAGCTCGTTACGCCATTAATGTCGCAATTCCGACATCGCGACTCCTGCACATGAAACGCGCCGCGCTTCTGGTCGCGCTTTCAGAGTAAATCGGGAGTGCCGGAGGCCACGCGCAGACGCGCGGTGACAGTTCCGGCACATAGGGAGAACTTTTCATGAAGATCATTGCACCGGCACTCGGCACAATGTTGTTGGCCATGGTGGCCAGTCCCTCGGCCCACGCCCTCGATCTCTTGAGCACGTCGGGATCCGGGCCCGCAGGCAACTGCCAGCCGTCCATCCCGTCCGGAAACACGGCGGTTCGCAAGCGTCCGCTCGCCGTGATCAATGAAGGCACCGGCAGCGAGTTCGTGACCTGCGCTTTCACCACCGAAGAGGTGTCGATCAACGTAGTCGGATTCGGCACCCGCATCAGCAATGTTTCCGCTGTGCCGGTGACCGTCAATTGCACGGCCGTGGTCGGCGAGGAACTCGAAAACGCCCAGTACTTCGTCAAGTCGATCACGCTAGCGGCAGGCACCGCTGGCCAGCTCACGTGGGGCACGGGCGACAACGGTGGCCTGCTGTTCGCCAAATCGGTTGCGCTCAGCTGCGTCCTGCCGCCCTTCGTCGGTGTAAACCGCAATCGCATCACGACATTACTGTCCATCCTCTGACGCAAGCGCCGCGGGGTCGTGCCTGCACGACCCCGGGCACCCGGGACGCGACTGTCGGATTCGATCTCACGGATTTTGATCGGATGCGACCCGCTCGCCTGGAGCGGCTGGCGGAGAGAGTGGGATTCGAACCCACGGAAGGTTTGAACCTTCGCCGGTTTTCAAGACCGGTGCCTTAAACCGCTCGGCCATCTCTCCGATGTTCGGTACGCGCGCCGCGTTGCCGGGCGTCAGCTGATTGTCGCATGCACCGGCTGTGGAGACGGCTTCGTGCCCGGGCGCGCCGACTTGGCTGCGGCGCTTTTCGCGGCCATTTTCTTCTCGCAGTTCTGGCAATCCAGACGCGACTCCTCGATCAGCGGCGGCAGCTTCTCGGCAAGGAAGTCGATGAACACGCGCACCGCGGGCAGCAGCCCGCGCCGCGACGCGAACACGGCGTGGGCGATCCCCATCGGCAGGCGCCAGGCCGGCAGCACGACTTCCAGTTCGCCGCTGCGCACTGCATCGGCGCACAGCGTCTCCGGCAGCATCGTGATGCCGAGGCCCTGCTTGGCAAGCGCCATCAGCATCGGGAAGTCGAACCCCGACACGCGCGGCTTGAGATCGATGCGGCGCATCTCGCCATCGGCGGCCTGCAGCTCCCAGCGCTGGCGCACCTCGTCCTCGCCCATGCTCATCGTCGTGTGCGCGTTGAGCTCGTCGGGATCGCTCGGGCGGCCGGCACGGTCGAGGTATTCCGGGCTCGCGACCAGCAGTTCCTGGATCTGGCCGAAGCTGCGCATCACCAGGCTGCCGTCGTCGTCGAGCTTGGAACGCACGCGGATGGCGACGTCGAAGCCTTCGTTGATGACATCGACGCGACGGTTGCTGACGTGCATCTGGATGCGGACCTGCGGGTACTTGGCGAGGAATTCCGGCAGCAGCTTCGGCATCGATTGCTGCGCGATGCCGACCGGCACGCCGACGCGGACGCTGCCGCGCGGTTCTGCGCTGAGCCGATCGACCACTTCGCGCGCGGCTTGCGCTTCGGCGAGCATCGACAACGCGTGGCGATGGACGCTCTGGCCGACATCGGTGACCGCGAAGCGACGCGTGGAACGCTGCAGCAGGCGCACGCCGAGGTCGGTCTCGAGTTGGCTGATGCGCCGGCTCAGCCGCGACTTGGGGATGCCGAGCGCGCGTTCGGCGGCGGCGAAACCACCGTGGTCGACCACGGCGGAGAAGTAGTAGAGGTCGTTGAGGTCTTGCATGGCGACAATCCCATTAACAGAACAGTGGGTGGTATTAGAGCACCTTTATTCCATGGTAGCAACGGCGCACATTGTCTCCCGACGCGGCGCCGCCGCCCACCAATGAGTCTGACATGAAGCTTCTCCACCTCGATTCCAGTGCCCTGGGCACCGATTCCGTCACCCGCGAGCTGACCGCCGCGGTCGTGGGCCAATGGCGGGACAGCCGCCCGGGTCTGGCGGTCGATTATCTGGACCTGGACCGGACCCCGATCCCGCACCTGAGCGGACGCTCCCTGGCCAAGGCCGATGCGGCGGCCGCCGACGCCGACGAGCGCGTGCTGCAGCAGTTCCTCGATGCCGACGTGATCGTCGTCGGCGCACCGATGTACAACTTCGGCATTCCCTCCACGTTGAAGGCCTGGATCGATCGCATCGCGATCAGGGGCCGTACCTTTCAGTACTCCGAGAACGGACCGCAAGGCCTGGCCGGCGGCAAGCGCGTCATCATCGCCAGCGGTCGCGGCGGTGCATATGGCGACGCCAGCCCCGCAGATTTCCAGGAGACCTACCTGCGGCAGGTATTCGGTTTCCTCGGCGTGACCGACATCCAGATGGTGCGCGCCGAAGGCGTCGGCATGTCGCCGCAGCATCGCGCCGAAGCCTTGGCTGTCGCGCATGCTTCGATTGCACGGCCGATGCCGCTGGCGGCTTGAGCATGCTGGTTCGCGTGAATGACCCGTCGCGTTGCGTTGGATCGCGTTGCGTTGGATCGCGTTGCGTTGAATCCGGCGTGCGCCGGGATGACAAGCGTCACAGCCCGGGTGGCGCGTCGCGATACCCGGGTTTTCACACCCTAAGCAAAAGTCAGGCGATGCGGTCCTTGCCGCCCATGTAGGAGCGCAACGCCGGTGGGATCGTGATCGAGCCGTCGGCCTCCTGATAGTTCTCCATCACCGCGATCAATGCACGACCGACGGCGACGCCTGAACCGTTGAGCGTGTGCACCAGTTCCGGCTTGCCGGTGGCTGGATTGCGCCAGCGCGCCTGCATGCGCCGCGCCTGGAAATCGCCGCAGTTGGAGCACGACGAGATCTCGCGATAGGTGTCCTGCGACGGCAGCCAGACTTCGAGGTCGTAGGTCCTGATCGCGGCGAAGCCCATGTCGCCGGTGCACAGCAACGCGCGGAGATACGGCAATTCGAGTCTCTCGAGCACGACTTCGGCGCAACGCGTCATGCGCTCGTGTTCGGCAGCGCTCTCTTCGGGGCGCACGATGCTGACGAGTTCCACTTTTTCGAACTGGTGCTGGCGGATCATGCCGCGCGTATCGCGTCCGTGGCTGCCGGCTTCGGCGCGGAAGCACATCGAGTGGGCAGTCATGCGTACAGGCAAGGCGACATCATCGACGATCGTGTCGCGGACGATATTGGTGAGCGGAACTTCGGAAGTTGGGATCAAGTATCGATCCTTAATCGACTTGAAGAGCGCGCCCACAGGTCCAGAAAGCTCACTGAACCCGATCCGCTCCTTCTTTCCAGCCTTAAGTATCTCGAGGAGCGCATCCAAATCAACGTCAAATAAACTTGCATCGGTCTTCAGCGTCGCAAAGAGATCATCTTCAAACTTCGGCAGCTGCCCCGTCCCGCGCAGCGAATCGGCATTGACCAGCAAGGGAACATTCGTTTCCTCATAGCCGTGATCTTCGGTATGCAGGTCCAGCATGAACTGCGCCAGTGCCCGATGCAGCCGCGCCAGGTCGCCGCGCAACACGGTGAAGCGCGCGCCTGAAAGCTTGGCCGCGGTGTCGCCATCGAGCCAGCCGTTGCGCGCACCCAGTTCGACATGGTCCTTGACCGCGAAACCGAACACGCGCGGCGTGCCCCAGCGGTGCTGCTCGACGTTGCCGTTCTCGTCCTCACCGACCGGCACGCTGTCGTCCGGCAGGTTGGGGATGCCGAGCGCGATGTCTTCGATCTTCTGCCGGATCTCGTCGAGCCGGTTTTCGGAAGTCTTCAACTCCGCGGCGAAGCCAGCCACTTCCGCCATCAGCGCCGACACGTCCTCGCCTTTCGCCTTGGCCTGGCCGATCGCCTTGGAACGCGTATTGCGCAGGTTCTGCAATTCCTGCGTGCGCACCTGGATCAGTTTGCGCTCGGCTTCCAGTCGCTCGATCGCGGCGACATCGAGAGCGTAGCCGCGCGCGCGCAGGCGGTTGGCGAGGTCTGTGGGATTCTGGCGCAACAGGCTTGGATCGAGCATGGCGGACGAGGCAATGGCTTGGCGGCAAGGAGGCGGATTATCGCCTGACACAGGCTTGCATGTTGCGCTGCCGTTAACCGGCGCATGCCATGGCAGAATGCCGATGACCCTTACCGAAGCATCACGGAAGCATCGATGTCGGCCCCTCCCCCACGCGGAACGCGCGAACGCGCGACGCCGCCCAACGAAAAGCCATCGGGCAACTCGCCGTTGCGTCTGTCGCGTTTCGCATGGCTGGCGATCGCCGGCGCGTTCGCGCTCGGCCTGCTGCTGTTCCTGCTGTTATGGCTCGACCAGCGCAGCAGCAACGATTTCTATCGTGCCGACGGCGCCACGCCGACTTCGGCCGAGCAGACCTTTGATCCATTGCCGGCGCCCCTGCCTGCCGGCCCGGCCGAAGACGCTGCCAGCGGAACGCGGGACCAGGACGATGCGGTGCAAGGCGCGCAGGCGGTCGAGGCACCCGCGGAACCGAGCACGCCGCTAGCCGAACAACCATCGCAAGGCCCCGCCCCTTCCGGCGCCGAAGCGTTGGCTGCGGCTGCGACACCCGTACCGATCGATTCGCCGGCACCGCGCTATCCGCCCGCGGCCCTGCGCCGCGGTGAGTCGGGAACCGTCGTGTTGCGCGTCCATGTCGGCCCGGATGGCGTGCCGTACGCCGTGGACTTGGTCGACAGCAGTCGCTCGCGATTGCTCGATCGCGCCGCCACTGAAGCGGTGAAACGCTGGCGCTTCCGTCCGGCACAACGCAATGGCCAGGCCGTTCCCGGCGAGGTGCAGGTGCCTATTTCGTTCAACGTCGACAGCTGAATCGCGCCACAGGGGCCGTGACGCGACCTGAACAGCCCATGTGAAACCCTCGCCCCCGTCATCCAGACGAGGAGCACGCCCATGTCGGTCCCGAACGATCGCGAACTCAATCCGCAACCGTTACCCCCAAATCCGCCGCCGGACGGGCCACGCAAGAGCGCCAGCCCCCTGATCTGGATCCTGTTGCTGATCGCATTGCTCGCCTTCGGCTGGTACTTCTACAACCAGCGCAGCACCGTCACGCCGCCTGTCGAGACGCTGCCACCGCCGACAACCGACGCGATGACGCCCGGGCCCGACACGAGTGCCGAGCGCGAGCCCGCCAAGCGCACAGCTGCTGCGAAACCCGCCAAGCCGGAGCCGAAGCCGAAGATGGTCGATCGCGATCCAAGACCTCTAGCGCAAGCCCAGCCCGAGTATCCGGCTGCGGCGTTCCGCGCCGGCGAGGAAGGCACCGTGATCGTCCGCGCCGACGTCGACGTGAACGGCAATGCCAGCAACGTCGAAGTCGCCAAGCGCAGCGGTTCGCGCGATCTCGACCGCGCCGCGAGGGACGCCGTTCGCAAATGGCGCTTCGAGCCGGCGATGAAGAACGGCAAGGCCGTGGCAGCCACGGTGCAGGTGCCGGTCGAATTCAAGCTCGAAAGGCAGTAAGGCGAGTTGATTAGTGCTTCACGGCGCGCGCAGGCCGAATCCGGCCTGCCGCGTCAATGCGTCGAAATGCGGGAACGACGTCGCGACGTTGGCGACGTCGTGGATGCGGATTTCACCTTCGGCGACCTGCCCCGCGATCGCGAATGCCATCGCGACACGATGATCGCCATGACTGTCGACCGTTGCGGATCCCATGCGGCCGCCGTGGATCGCCGCGCCGTCCGCCGTTTCATCGACTGTGATGCCCAGGGTCCGCAGGCCCGATGCCATCGTTCCGATGCGATCGGACTCCTTGACGCGCAATTCCGCGGCACCGCGGATGACCGTCGCACCGCTGGCGCAGGCTGCAGCGATGAACAGCGCCGGGAACTCATCGATCATGTCGGCCACGTGCCCGATCGGCACCTCGATGCCGCGAAGCCGCGCGTGACGCACCACGAGATCCGCGACGAGCTCGCCACGCTGTTCGCCACGATTGCTTTCGACGATATCCGCGCCCATCGCACGCAACACCTGCAGCAGGCCGGTGCGGCGCGGGTTGATCCCGACTTTGCGCAGGGTCAGCGCCGAGCCGGGCACGACCGTGGCCGCCACGATCAGGAACGCAGCGGAAGAAAAATCCGCAGGCACTTGCACGTCGGTTGCGCGCAGACGATGTCCGCCTGGCAGGCGCACGAGCCCCGGTTCGAATTCGATCGGCCAGCCGAACGCCGCCAACATGCGTTCGGTGTAGTCGCGGGTCGGCTGCGGCTCGCGCACGATCGTCGTGCCGCGGGCGAACAGGCCAGC
>JACMKK010000457.1 GCA_014380115.1 Luteimonas sp.
ACAGCGGCTACAACGAACAGGTGCTGGCCTTTACCAACAACATCCCGCAGCGCGACGGCGGCACGCACATGACGGGCCTGCGCGCGGCGATGACGCGCGTGATCAACAAGTACATCGACGACACCGAGCTGGCCAAGAAGGCCAAGGTCGAAGTGACCGGCGACGACATGCGCGAAGGCCTGTGTTGCGTGCTCTCGGTGAAAGTGCCGGACCCGAAATTCTCGTCCCAGACCAAGGACAAGCTCGTCTCGTCCGAAGTCCGTCCGGTGGTCGAGAACGTCGTCAACGACAAGCTGCAGCAGTGGTTCGAGGAGCACCCGGCGGAAGCGCGGGTCGTCGTTGGCAAGGTCGCCGAAGCCGCCGCTGCGCGCGAAGCTGCCCGCAAGGCGCGCGAGCTCACGCGGCGCAAGTCGGCGCTCGACGTCAACTACCTAGCCGGAAAGCTCAAGGACTGCTCCGAGAAGGATCCGGCAAAGTCCGAGATCTTCCTTGTCGAGGGTGACTCCGCCGGCGGCTCCGCCACTCAGGGCCGCGACCGCGGCAACCAGGCTGTGCTGCCGCTGCGCGGAAAAATCCTCAACGTCGAGCGCGCGCGCTTCGACCGCATGCTCGCATCGGCCGAGGTCGGCACGCTGATCACCGCGCTCGGCACCGGCATCGGCCGCGACGAATACAACCCGGACAAGTTGCGTTACCACCGCATCATCATCATGACCGACGCCGACGTCGACGGCTCGCACATCCGCACCCTGCTGCTGACGTTTTTCTATCGGCAGATGCCGGAACTGATCGAGCGCGGCCACATCTACATCGGACTGCCGCCGCTCTACAAGTTGAAGCAGGGCAAGCAAGAGTTGTACCTTAAGGACGACGCGGCATTGAATGCCTACCTCGCCAACAGTGCGGTTGAAGGTGCGTCGCTGATACCCGCCGAAGGCGAGCCGCCGATCGAAGGCGTGGCGTTGGAACAGCTGTTGCTTGCGTTCGCCACCGCGCGCGACACGATCACGCGCAATGCTCACCGCTATGATCCGATCTTGCTGGAATCGCTGATCGACTTCACGCCGCTCGATGCCGCGCATCTCGCCGCGAACATCGACGAGCGCCACGAACTCGACGCGCTCGAGACCAGGCTCAATCGGGGCGGCATCGGCAGCGCGCGCTATTCGCTGAAGCTGCAGCAGGCCGGAGAGCATGGGCCGCTGGCCCTGCTGGCTACGCGCAAGCACATGGGCGAGGAACTGATCCAGGTGTTGTCGCTGTCGGCGTTCGAGACCGGCGAATTGCGGCCGTTGCGCGATGCCGCCGCCGTGCTGCATGGTCTGGTGCGCGACGGCGCCAGGATCATCCGCGGCAACAAGACCCAACCCGTGGCGAGTTTTGCCGACGCGCAGGCCTGGTTGCTGGAGGAGGCGAAGAAGGGCCGCAGCATCCAGCGCTTCAAGGGCCTGGGCGAGATGAATCCGGAACAGTTGTGGGATACGACGGTCAATCCCGACACGCGCCGCCTGCTGCAGGTGCGGATCGAGGATGCGGTAGCCGCCGACCAGATCTTCAGCACGCTGATGGGCGACGTGGTCGAACCGCGGCGCGACTTCATCGAGAGCAACGCGCTCAAGGCGGTCAATCTCGACGTCTGATCGCATGATTGACGCGACCTTCAGATGCCGTGGCCTAGAAAGCACCACCTGACCCGGAAAACCGCCATGAAGCCCCTAGCCTTGATCCTCGCCTTGCCGCTGGCGCTGGCGGCCTGCGCCACCACGACGTCGCCGACCGGCCGCACGCAGATGGTCGGCGCGGTGTCGCAGGAACAGCTCAACCAGCTCGGCGCCCAGGCGTTCGCCGAGATGAAGACCAAGACCAAGCAGAGCACAGACGCGCGGCAGATCGCCTACGTTCGCTGCGTGGTCGGCGCGATCGTCCGTGAGCTGCCGGCCAATGGGCAGGCCACGGGCTGGGAATCGGCGGTCTTCGTCGACGCGGATCCGAACGCGTTCGCGCTGCCGGGCGGCAAAGTCGGCGTCTATACCGGCATCTTCACGGTGGCTAAGAACCAGGACCAGCTGGCCGCGGTCATCGCACACGAGATCGGCCATGTGGTCTCGCGCCACCACGACGAGCGGATCACCCGCCAGGCCGGTGCCTCCGGCGCACTGCAGGTGCTCGGCGCGGTGCTCGGATCGCGCTACGGCGACGGCGCCGCCAACGCGGCCGTGCAGGGCGGCGGCATCTTGGCGCAGACGGGGTTCCTGCTGCCCGGTTCACGAGAACAGGAATCCGAAGCCGACGTGGTCGGCCAGCAGTTGATGGCGAAGGCCGGCTTCGATCCGCGCGCGGCAGTGAATCTCTGGCAGAACATGATGGCCGCCGGTGGCAGCCGCCCGCCGCAATGGCTGTCGACCCACCCCGACCCGCAGAGCCGCATCGGCGAGTTGCAGAACCGGGCCGCGGGATTGGTGCCGACGTATGAGCAGGCGCGGGCCGCCGGACGCAAGCCCGGTTGCGGTTGAGTCCCGGCACCCACTTTTATGGCGCCTCTGAAATGTTTACTTCACCCGTCTGCCACGACGGTATATTTCCCCACCCAGTCGCAGCTCTCTTGCATAGGTGTTCCATGTCCAAGCTCTCGTTGACCATGGCTGCGTTGAAGCCAGTCGCAATCGCGGCACTGTTGTTCTGCATAGCGTCTCCGGCCTTTTCCCAGACAGCCCAGGATCGGGCAGCGGAACGGCGCGCGAAGCATGCGGACAAGGCGTCGGACACAACCGCGGACACCGAGCAAGCCAAGCCGCAATACCCGGATGCGACGCGCAAGGAGCCCGAGACCAAGGCTTCGGCAAAACTGACGCCCAAGCTGAAGAAGATCTTCGATGCCTATGACAAGGACGACGCTGCGACGGTCACCAGCGTGGCCGACGAGGTCATTGCAGACGCCAAAGCCAATGCCTACGAGCGCTCCATCGCAGCGAGGCTTGCAGGCGCCACGCTGTTGAACACCGACCAGGCAAGGGCGAAGGTCTACATGAAACAGGCCCTCGAATTCGACGGTTTGAGCAACAACGATCATTTTGAATCGATGTTGCTGCTGTCGCAGCTGCAACTGCAGGACGACGAATACGCCGATAGCCTGGCGACCATCGACAGGTTCCTCGCGGAGACGAAGTCGACCAACCCCGACCACCTCGCCATCAAAGGCAACGCCCTGTACCGGTTGGAGCGCTATCCCGAGGCGGCAGCCGTCCTGAAGCAGGCGGTGGCAGCGACACCCGAGCCGAAAGCCGATCTGTTGCAGTTGCTGATGGGCACGTACGTCGAGATGAAGCAACCCGGGGAA
Source organism: Luteimonas sp. (assembly GCA_014380115.1). Lineage (GTDB taxonomy): Bacteria > Pseudomonadota > Gammaproteobacteria > Xanthomonadales > Xanthomonadaceae > Luteimonas. The sequence goes on from JACMKK010000457.1 coordinate 3,338, forward strand.
GCGGCGAAGGTCGCCGAGGGGCTGATCGCAAAGAATCCCAACGACAAGCGCCTGCAGATGAACCTCGCGACGATTTACATGCAGACCGACCAAGGCGCCAAGGCCGCCGAGTTGCTGGAAAAATTGCGTACCAGCGGCCAGCTGACCGAGGACCGGGACTACCGCAATCTCTACGCGCTCTATCTCAGCTCGGAGGGCAAGGAGAAGGAGGCGATCTCGGTGATCAACGAAGGCATCGAGAAAGGCATCCTGAAACCCGACTATCAGACCTATGTCGCGCTGGCGCAGGCCTATTATTTTTCCGAGCAGCCGAAACTTGCGATCGAGGCGTACAGGAAGGCCGCGCCACTCGCGCCGGACGGCGAGACTTATCTCAATCTGGCCAAAACCCTGTGGCAGGAAGGGCAGATCGCTGAAGCGAAACAGGCCGCGCAGCAGGCCTTGGACAAGGGCGTCAAGAAGCCTGACGACGCCAAGAAGATCGTTGCACTCCCTGGCAAGTAGGCCGGAAGGGGCCAATCCGGTTGGTACACACCGGAAGGATTGGTATAAGCTTAGAGGTTCCCGCGGCCGGTTAAGGCTGCGGATCAACAACACCCGTGGCGCTGCGGCGTCCGGCCATACTTGAGCCCGCTGCGCATGACGGAACACTTGCCGACCACCGACAAGCACGATGACCGCGAAGAAGACGGTCTGAATTGGCCGCGTATCGTCGGCATCACGCTCGCAATCACGGTGCACGTCGCGGCCCTGCTGCTGCTGCTGGCGCCGGTGTCTCCGCCGGGACAAGACCAGGAAGACGAAGACGTCACCCGGGTGGTCATCATCGAGCCGCCACCACCGCCGCCGCCGCCACCGCCGCCGCCACCACCAGCGCCACCGGGACCACTACGACGCGGTTTATCGTCTTTCATACGTTCACTCCGATGTCGTCGTCGTCGCTGGCGAACGGCGAGTCGTCACGACTCCTGCGCGGGCCGCCTTCCTTCTCTTCCTGTGCGGCCTTCGCCATCGGCGACGGCTCGGTCACCGCTTCGTCCAGGTTCACGACCAGGTGACGCAACACCGCATCGGAGAAACGGAACGCGCCGGTGAGCTCGGTCAGAGTGTTTTGATCGCACTCGACGTTGAGCAGCACGTAATGGGCTTTATGGACCTTCGAGATCGGGAAGGTCAGCTGACGCCGGCCCCAGTCTTCGAAGCGATGCACGGTACCGCCACCCGCGGAGATCATTCCGCGATAACGCTCGACCATGGCCGGGACTTGTTCGCTCTGGTCCGGATGGACCAGGAACACGATTTCATAG
>JACMKK010000064.1 GCA_014380115.1 Luteimonas sp.
CCTGCTCGTCTTCCAGCACGTCGCCGCCGAGCCGCTCGGCACGCTCGATCCGCTGATCCGCGGTCGCGGCCACCGCATCCGGTTCGCCAACTTCGAGCGCGATCCCGAAGCGCAGCCCAACGTCGACCGCTATCGCGGCTTGGTCGTGCTCGGCGGACCGATGAACGTCGAGGACAGCGTCCATCGCGCGCACCTGCGTACCGAACTGCTCGCGATCGAGCGCATGCTCGCGCAGGGCAAGCCTGTGCTGGGCATCTGCCTCGGCGCGCAGTTGCTGGCGCACGTGCTGGGCGCGCCGATCCATCGCATGGAACGCGCCGAGATCGGGTGGCATCGCCTGCAGCCCACCGAACACGGCCGTGCCGATCCGGTCCTGTCCGCGTTGGGTGGCGATGCGCCGGTGTTCCAGTGGCATCGCTATCGCTTCGACATCCCCGACGGTGCCACGCACCTCGCGACAACGCCCGGTTGCGAACAGCAGGCGTTCCGCTGGGGCGATAACGCCTACGGATTCCAGTTCCACCTCGAGATGGACGAGGCGCTGATCGAGCGCTGGCTGGCAACACCAGCCTATCGAGAGGAGCTGGTGGAACTCGGCGGCGACAGCAGCGAAGCTTCCATCCGTCGCCAGACACAAGATTGCATCACCGACATGCAGACGCGCGCCGATGCCGTGTTCCATGGTTTCCTCGACCTGATCGGACGCCCGCAACGACGCTATACGCTGCCGTCGCGCGAGTTCGCCTGAGTTCTACGCAACCGGCCACTCGGACGCGCCGGCCCTCTAGCGAAGCGAAAAACCTTCGCATCGACCGCCTTAATGGTCACCAGAGATCGAAATCCAGTCCAGCGCGCTCGTTGTCCCAGATCGTGCTGAAGACCCACCAGCGGCCGTGCTCGTGGCACAGCTGGATGCTGTTGGCGCCGCGCTTGAGCAGGATCGGCGACCCTGGCGCCGGCCGGGCCTCGTACAGGCTCCATGCGTGGGCGACCTGGCCGAAGCGCTGCACGCGCTGCTCGATCTCGATTTCGTGGAAATCGCTGCTGGCGAAGAGAGGCGTCACGTCGGCGATATACGACTCGACGTCGAAGACGTCCGCACGTGTGCTGCCGTCGGCTTCGACCACCGTGCGCAGGCAGGTCGCACGCGGATGCTGCAGGTAACGGAAGCGATCCCAGTCGCGCGGCGCGCCAGCCGGGCCCGAGATGCAGGCATAGACCGCGCGCATGAGCCTGCCGATGTCCTGCGTGTCCTGCCACCATTCGGAATGGATCGGTGTCGTGTCCATCGGCGACGAGCCTGTGAAGGAGATGGAGTTGCAGTGCTGGTGGAAGCCTACATCAGAGCAGGTGGCGCAAGGCCGGAAGATACTTCTCCGCCGAGCCGGTATTCACCGCGACCACGCGCTCGCCGCGCTTGAGCAATCCGCGGTCGAGCAGTTGCGGCAGGGCCGCCAGGCAGGCCGCACCTTCCGGCGAGATCCAGTCGCGCGTGTCGCGCCAGACGCGCCCGAGTTCATCGGCGATGTCGGCCTCGCCCACGGCCACCGCCGCACCACCGCTGGCGCGGATGATCTGCAGCACGCGGAAATGACCGACGCCGCCGGGTACGTTGAGGCCGGTGGCGATGGTCTGGCCCGCGGTCAGTGGCGTCGTATCGTCGGCGCCGCTGTCGAACGCACGCACCAGCGGCGCGGTCGCCTCGCTTTGCACGCACAACATGCGCGGTCGTGCGCTGCCGATCAGTCCGAGCGCTTCGAGTTCGTCCCACGCCTTCCACATGCCGAGCACGCCTGTGCCGCCGCCGGTGGGATAGATCACCGCGTCGGGCAGCGACCAGCGCGTATCGCCAGCTGTGGGTTCGGCGAGTTCCAGTCCCAGCGATTTCTTGCCTTCGATACGCCAGCCAGGCTCCTGAAACGTCGCCACGGAGAAATAACCTTGCGGTATGTAGCGCTCCTTGAGCAAGGCACCGGCTTCGCGGATCGTCGGGCCGACCA
>JACMKK010000065.1 GCA_014380115.1 Luteimonas sp.
ATCTGCTTTGACCTTTCCACGCGCTGCGCCTCAACGCTCGCAATCGACAACGCCGACGGCGGCGGGAACTCCGGCGACGGTGGGAGGAACTTCGGCGACGGCGGTGGGAACTTCGGCGTCCAGCCTCCAGGCCGGCGAACCCGCACCCGCGACGACTGCGCAACCATTAGGCGACGGCGCAGCGAAAGGCCGCCGCGCGGAAGGTGGCGACAGGCCGCGCGGAATGGGGCGCGGCGCAACGGTTGCTGCGACGCCCGGTGTACCGCGGCCCGCCAAGGTCAAAGTGGCTGCCACTGACAACACCATCACCGAACGCGACGTGATGGTCGGCGTCAGCAGTCGTGTCAGCGCCGAAGTCGTTTCGGGGCTGACAGAGGGCGAGCGAATCGTGGTCGGCATCAAGGTGCCGGATGCGCCTAAGCGCCCTGCTACGCAAGTCAAGGGCGCTGCAACACCGCCCGGCACCGGCATGCCACCCGGCGGCTTCGGAGGCCCGCGGTGAGCGATCGAGACGCCGGCAGTCTGGCGGGCAATGGGGCCGGCTCGGCGCCGGTTTCCGCGCCCGCTGCAGCGCCCGATGCGCACGCAGTACCGCTGATCGATCTGCGTGGCGTCAGCAAGACGTACTTCAACGGTGACATGGCGGTCGAAGTGCTGCACGGCATCGACCTCGCGATCAATGCCGGCGAGCTGGTGGCGATCATGGGCGCGTCGGGCTCGGGCAAGAGCACGCTGATGAATATTCTCGGCTGCCTCGACCGGCCCACCGCGGGCAGCTATTACTTTTTGGGCCGCGACGTGTCTCTGCTCGACCGCGACCAGCTGGCCGAGCTGCGCCGCGAATCCTTTGGCTTCGTCTTTCAGAGCTACAACCTGATCGCCACCGGCAGTGCAACCGACAACGTCGAGATGCCCGCGGTCTACGCCGGCGTATCACCGGCCGACCGGCATGCGCGAGCAAGCGAGCTGCTGGGCATGCTCGGACTCGCGGACCGCACTCACCATCGACCGAACCAACTGTCGGGCGGGCAGCAACAACGGGTGTCGATCGCGCGCGCATTGATGAACGGCGGCCGCGTGATCCTCGCGGATGAACCGACCGGCGCGCTCGACAGCAAGAGCGGCGCCGACGTGATGCGACAGTTGAAAGAGCTGTGGGCGCAGGGTCACACCGTGATCCTGATCACGCACGCACGCGAAGTTGCGGAGAACGCGCCGCGCGTCATCGAGATCAAGGACGGCAACGTCGTTGCCGACCCGGGTCCGCAACCGGTGGCGAACACGCACGCCGCCGCCGCGTGGCAGCCGCGCCGCGGACGGATTTCGTTCGGCGCCGACGTGGCCGAGGCCACCAAGACGGCGTTGCGCGCGCTGCGCGCGAATGTCTTCAGATCAATATTGACGCTGCTGGGTATCGTGATCGGCGTCGCATCGGTGATTGCAATGCTGGCGATCGGCGATGGCGCCAAGCAGGCGGTGATCGACCGCATCAGTGCGATGGGTTCCAATCTGCTGCTGGTGCGCCCCGGCGCGCCGAATCAGCGCGGCTTTCAGAACACCGCGACACTGGTGCTGGCCGACGTGCAGGCGATCGATCGCGAAGTGCCGAACGTGCTGGCTGCGATCCCGGAGCAGAGCAGCAACGCAACGCTGCGTTTTGGCGGCGCTGACTATTCGAGCAGTATCACCGGCACCTCTGCCAAGTTTCCACTCGCGCGCCAGTGGAAAGTCGCGCGCGGAGTGTTCTTCAACGAAGAGGACGAACGCGACTACGCAACGGTCGCGGTGCTCGGGCAGACCGTCGCCAAGGCGCTGTTCCAGAATGGCGAAGAGCCGCTCGGCCAGTTCGTGCTGGTCAACAACCTCATGTTCCAGATCATCGGCGTGTTGGGACCGCGCGGTGAATCGCCGAGCGGGCAGGACCTGGACGATGTGGTTCTGGTGCCCTACGCAACCAGCCAACTGCGCCTGTCGGGCCAGCGCTTTCTCCGCAACGTGACGGTGGCCGTTGAAGATGTCGCGCGCATCGACGAAACGCAGGCCGCGGTCGAGGCGTTGCTGACCCAGCGTCACGGCGTGGTCGACTTCCAGCTCCGCAACATGGCGTCGATCATTGACACCGCCACTGAAACCCAGGACACGCTGACAATCCTGCTCGGCTCGATCGCTGCGATCTCGCTGCTGGTCGGCGGCATCGGCGTGATGAACATCATGCTGGTCAGCGTGACCGAGCGCACGCGCGAGATCGGCATCCGCATGG
>JACMKK010000458.1 GCA_014380115.1 Luteimonas sp.
CGCCGCGCCCGCCGCTGTCGACCGGACGCGCCTGCTCGCCCCAGTACGCCGGAACGAACCAGTCCGCATCCGCTTGCCGCAATCGCGTGGCGTCGAACAGAATCGCCCCATACCCGTTGCCGCGATCGTCGCGGAAAGGCGTCAGACTCTCGGTGGCGTCGAATCCTGCCATTCAGCGAGTCTAGCAAGCCGCATGCCGAACGCCTCCCGACCACAGCGCACGCCGCGCTCGATCTGCCTGCTGCGGCTGTCCGCGCTGGGCGATGTCACCCACGTCCTGCCGCTGATCCGCACCCTGCGCAGGGCCTGGCCGGAGGTGGCGCTGAGTTGGGTGATCGGCAAGGGCGAGCACAGGCTGCTCGACGGGCTGGAAGGCGTCGATTTCCTCGTCTACGACAAGAACACCGGACTCGGCGGCATGCGCGCACTGCGCCGCGGGATGCATCGCGGAATCGTGGGCCGCTTCGACGTGCTGCTGCAGATGCAGGTGGCCGCGCGCGCGAACCTGCTGTCGGCGTTCATTCCGGCGACACGGCGAATCGGCTACGACCGTTCGCGGTCGAAGGATCTGCACGGCCTGTTCGTCAACGAACGCATTCCCGACCGGCCCGGGCTGCACGTGCTCGACGCGATCGGCAGTTTTTGCGAACCGCTCGGCTTGCGGCAGACGGACGTGGCCTGGAACCTGCCGGTTCCCGAAGACGCCCATGCCTGGGCCCGCGCGCAATGGCCCGACGACGGCATGCCGACGCTGCTGATCTCGCCTTGCTCCAGCCACGTGCTGCGCAACTGGCGCGCCGATCGCTACGCCGCCGTCGCCGACCATGCCGCCGCGCGCGGCTGGCGCATCGTGTTGTGTGGCGGGCGCAGCGAGCTCGAACGCAGTACGACCGACGCGATCCTCGCAGCGATGCAGGCGCCCGCGCTAGACCTGGTCGGCAAGGACACGCTCAAGCAGCTGCCGGCACTGCTGGCCCGCGCCGACCTGGTCATGACGCCCGATTCGGGTCCGATGCACATCGCCAACGCGATGGGCAGCAAGGTGCTGGGTCTGCATGCGGCCAGCAACCCGGCGCGCAGCGGGCCGTACTCGGATCGTCGCTACTGTATCGACCGATACGACGACGCTGCGCGCAAGTATCTCGGCAAGCCAGCATCGCAACTCAAGTGGGGCACCAAGATCGAACACGAAGGCGTGATGGACCTGGTAACCGTCGAGGACGCCGTCGCCGCTTTCGAGCGCTATCAACCGACATGAGGAACCGGACATGGACCCCACTCTCACTGGCGCATTGGCCTCGCTGTTCGGTGCCGTGGTTGGCGGCGGCATCACCTATCTGCTGAACCGGCAGCAGCACGCCCAGCAGTTGCGGCTGTCGCGCGAACAGCACAAGACCGAATACGTGGCCGAGGAGACGGCTCGCCACTTCCTCAGCCACAAGGGCTATACGGACCGGTCGTTCGAAGTCCTGCAGAAACATCTGGGCGGGTTTGCCGACGATGAACTTCGCAAGATCCTGGTGCGCGCAGGTGCGATCCGGACTTACCGCGACGACGGTTCGGAATGGTGGCGCCTGCTGAACCGCATGGACGAGTACATCGAATCCAAGGCTTCCTGAGCCGATGCGGAAGCCGGCAGGACACCGGGAATGCCGCGCTTCACCCGACTACGTCACGGCGCGGCAGCCGACCTGTAGTCTTCGTACGACTTTTCCTCGACATAGCTCGAGCCCAGCGCGAGGTTGATGTCCTTCTTGATGCGCGCGC
>JACMKK010000459.1 GCA_014380115.1 Luteimonas sp.
CCGATCATTCCCTGCAACCTGTGCGGCTCGCAGGAAAACCTGCAGCGCAAGCAGGTCAGGCGCATGCTCGACCAGTGGGAACGCGACACGCCCGGTCGCGTCGAGCAGATCGCACGCGCGCTAGGCGACATCCGGCCGTCGCAACTGAGTGATCCGAAGCTGTTCGATTTCCTGTCGCTGGGACAGGGCGACACCGCGCTGGCGGATGCGCATGCGTGGCTGGCGGGCGAGGCGCGCGACGACGACTTGCAGTAGATCCCGCCATGCCCAACCCCCTTCCGTCGTCATTCCCGCGAAGGCGGGAACCCGGCGCCTTGGCTCTTCGAGGACCTGAAGTCACTGGATCCCCGCCTGCGCGGGGATGACGAGCAGCAACCCACCCCGCCGATTCAAACAGGTTCGAGCAAAAAGCATTCCGCCCTTCGATTCCCGCCACTGGCTTTCGTTTCCGCTCCGCACTCCTATTCCCACACCGGATACTCGATGTTCTTTCGCAACCTCACGCTGTTCCGCTTCCCTCCGTCCCTGGATCTTTCCGAACTCGAATCCCACCTCGCCGACGCCCAACTCAAGCCGGTCGGCCAACTGGAACTCTCCTCGCGCGGTTTCGTGTCGCCGTTCGGTCGCGCGCTTGCGCCGGCCGATCCGCAGCAACCCGAAGCGCTCTCGCACCGCATCGCCGATGCCATCTGGCTGACCGTCGGCGGCGAGGACCGGCTGCTGCCGGCGGCCGTGGTCAACGACCTGCTGGCGAAGAAGCTCGCCGAGATGGAGCACAAGGAAGGCCGCAAGCCCGGCGGACGCATGCGCAAGCGCATCAAGGAGGACCTGGTGCATGAATTGCTGCCGCGCGCATTCGTGCGACCGACGCGCACCGACGCGATCCTCGACCTGCAACACGGCCTGTGCGCGGTCGACACGTCCTCGCGCAAGAACGCCGAGGCGGTCGTGTCCGAGATCAGGCGCGCGCTCGGCAGCTTCCCCGCATTGCCGCTCAACGCGGAAGTCGCGCCGCGCTCGGTGCTGACCGGCTGGATCGCGGGCGAAGCGTTGCCGGACGGCCTCTCACTGGGCGAGGAATGCGAGCTCAAGGACGCCGCAGAACACGGCGCGATCGTGAAATGCCAGCGCCAGGACCTGCAGGGCGACGAGATCGGCAAGCATCTGGAATCCGGCAAGCAGGTCACGCGGTTGGCGCTGAACCTCGACGACCACGCCGGCTTCGTACTCGGCGAGGACCTGGTGGTGCGCAAGTTCAAGCTGCTCGATGGCGCCGTCGACCAGCTCGAAAGCAGCGAACGCGACGACCTGCGCGCCGAACTGGATGCGCGCTTCGCCTTGATGGCGGGCGAGCTCAAGCGGCTGTTCACGATCCTGGAGCCGGCGCTGAAGCTCAGTCGCGCGGAGCCGTGATCGTCCACAGCATTGTCATCCCGAGCGTAGCGAGGGATCTGCTTTCTCTCGCCGTCGAGCACGCTCCATCGAACTCGGCGCGGGATCGCATCACAACACGTCCCTAGCTGCGCTCGGGACGACAATCTGAATTGAAGACCTCGGTTTCGCGAACGCGCGTACGCTCTTTGCGTGCGCGAGCGGTTAGCATTCGCGCATGCCCTCGCTGCTCCGCTTCCTGCTCCGTGAACCACCCGCGCGCAAGCCGCGGCCGATCGAGCGCGACACCGTCACGCTGGCGCTGGACGACGGACGCTGCATCGACATCCTGCGCGTGCGCGATCCGCGCGCGCGGCGCATCAAGCTGTCGGTCGACGAGCGCGGCGCGCGCCTGAGCCTGCCGCTACGCGCCAGCCTGGTCGCGGGCAAGCGTTTCCTGCACGAACACCGCGACTGGCTCGCCGCGCAACTCGACCATCACGCGCACGAGGACATCGCCGCGCTGGTCCGCGGCCAGACCGCGCAGCTGCCGTTGCGCGGCACGATGCTGCCGCTGCGCTGGGAAGCCGGACGCTATGCGCGAGTGCTGACCGATGGCGACGGACTGCTGTTCAAGGCGCCCGATGGCGGCTCGCAGGCCGCGTTGCGCCGCGCCCTGCGCGATTTCTACGAGGGCGAGGCACGGGCCGACATCGGTCGCTGGCTGCCGAAATACCTGTCGGCATTGCCGCGCGCGCCGTCGCGGATCCGCTTCCGGGCGATGTCTTCGCAGTGGGGTTCGCTGGCGCCGGACGATGCGCTGGCGCTGGACCTGGCGCTCGTGCTGGCGCGCCCCTCGGCGTTCGAGTACGTGCTGGTGCACGAGCTTTGCCACCTGGTCCGCGCCGACCATTCACCGGCGTTCTGGCGCGAGGTCGAGGCACGCTGTCCGGACTGGCGCAGCGAACGCGACTACTTCCGCAACGAAGGCCGCCGCCTCAAGGCCCGCCTGCACGCCCTGCTGGCCGCCTGAGCGGCCACAAGCCGTTGCTGTGGGGTATTGGCACGCGCCGGCCCTCTCCAGGACATCCCATGCACAACCGATCCGACAGCCGATGGCCGGTGCTGCCGGTACTGGCTTGCCTCGTCTTCGCCGTCGCCGCTTGCCAGAAAACAGGGACCACCGCGACCGGCGCGGCGATCGCGCGCGCCGGCGAACCGGTCGACGCCGCCGGCCATGCCGTACCACTCGCCTCTCGTGCCGGGGATGCCGCGTTCTCCGCCGGCGACTCGAGCCTCCCGCTGCCGGACGACTTCCCGAAGGACGTCTACCTGCCCGCGCGATACACCGTGGAGAGCGTGATGGACATGGGCGGCACCGCGATGGTGGCGATGACCGCCCCGGGACGGGTGACGGTGCTGTTCGCCGATGCCCGCAACGCGATGCGGGCGCAGGGATGGACGCAGACGATGGCCGCGCAGCATTCGGTCGACAACGCGGTGCTGGCGTTCGAGAAGGACCAGCGCAACGCAACCTTGTCGTTCAACCGGGCGCAAGGCGACGACGCGCCGCGCGATGGCGTGATCGTCAGCGTGCAGTTGCGCGAACCCGTGCAGGGCGGCAGCGGCGCAGCGGTCGCGCACGGATTCTGAGCGCAGGCGGATTCCGCCAATCCGCCAATCCGCATAGCGCGCGTCAGCCAGCGCGCATCAGCGCACGAAGAAATCGCCGATCGCGGCGGCGACCGCCTGCGGATCCTCCATGTGCAGGTGATGGCTGCCGCGGATCACGCACAGCTCGCCCTGCGGCAGCCGGCCGGCGCGCCGGCTGCGCAGCGGCTCGGGCAGATACGGCTGCGGCGGGTCGGCATGGATGACCAGCGTCGGACAGGC
>JACMKK010000460.1 GCA_014380115.1 Luteimonas sp.
AGCCCGTGGAATTTCCCGCTGGCGATTTTTGCAGGACAGATCGCCGCCGCGCTCGCCGCCGGCAACGCGGTGATCGCAAAACCTGCCGAACAGACCAACCTGATTGGCCACGCCGCGGTGAAACTGCTGCATGAAGCCGGCGTGCCGGAAGCCGTGCTGCAGTTCGTGCCGGGCGATGGCGCCACGGTGGGCGCGGCATTGACGAAGGATCCGCGCGTGGCCGGCGTCGCCTTCACCGGTTCCACCGACACCGCCCGCGCCATCAACCGCGCACTGGCCGCGCGCGACGCCGCGATCGGCGTGCTGATCGCCGAAACCGGCGGTCAGAACGCGTTGATCGCCGATTCGTCGGCGTTGCCGGAACAGCTGGTCAAGGATGCGCTGTCGTCGGCGTTCACGTCCGCGGGCCAGCGCTGCTCGGCCGCGCGCGTGTTGTTCGTCCAGGACGACATCGCCGACAAGGTGATCGGCATGCTGGCCGGCGCGATGGACGAACTGACCGTCGGCGATCCCGGCCTGCTGTCGACCGACGTCGGCCCGGTCATCGACGGCGACGCGCTGAAGCTGCTCGAGGACCACGCTTTGAGGATGGCCTCGGTCGCCAAACCGATCGCCAAAGCAAAGACCCATGATGACCTCGCCCACGGGACGTTCTTCGCACCGCAGGCCTGGGAACTGCAGTCGCTGTCGCAGCTCACGCGCGAGAACTTCGGCCCGGCGCTGCACGTGATCCGCTGGAAGGGCGATCAACTCGATGCGGTCATCGACGCGATCAACGCCAGCGGCTACGGCCTGACGCTGGGCATCCACTCGCGCATCGACGACACCATCGAACGCATCGCCGCGCGCGCGAATGTCGGCAACATCTACGTCAATCGCAACCAGATCGGCGCGGTGGTCGGCGTGCAGCCGTTCGGCGGGCAGAAGCTGTCCGGCACCGGTCCCAAGGCCGGCGGCCCGCATTACCTGCCGCGCTTCGCGACCGAGAAGACGGTGACGATCAACACCACCGCGGCCGGCGGCAACGCATCCCTGCTGACGCTCGGCGAGTAAGCCGCGACAGCATCGGCAGGACCGGAAAATAGCAGCTCGCTCCCGCCGAGACGGCCGCACGCTGCAACTGCGAAGCGCCCTGATGAGGGCGCGCGGACACGGCGGCGGCTCAACGAAATGCGACGCGATGCGCGAAAACGCCGCCGTCAGCGCCACATCACCCGCACTCCTTTACCATCGGTCGTGTTGGCGCAGTCGCGCCCGACGCGCGCGATCGGCTGAGCGCCACGCTTGCCGCAGTCGCGCAATCGAAACCCAAAAAGGAGAAAACGATGTCCTTCCATTCCCTAGGCGTGCTCGCAGCCTGCTCGACCGCGCTCGGATCCGTGCTGCTGGCGACGCCGGCCGCGGCAGCGACGCGCAACATCGCCCTGCAGCAGAACGGCACGGGCGCTTGCCAGGTCACCTTACCCGCGTACGAGTCGGTGATCCGCCGACGGCCGCTCGCCATGCAGAACGAGGGCAGCAGCGGTGCATTCGTTTCCTGCTCGCCGGCATCACTGCAGGGCGTCCCGGCCAACGACACGCTGGGGTACACCGTCAGGCTCGTCAATCGCGGCGCCAACGTGGTCAGCGTCAGCTGTACGGGAGTCATCGGCAGCGATGGCGTCTCCAGTCCGCTGCCGGTGTACTTGCCGAAGAACGCCAACGTCGGCGGCAACAGCAGTGCCGTGCTGACCTGGCGTTCGCTGGAAGGCTATGGCACGACCGTGCCGTTCAACTTCCAGTGCCAGTTGCCGCCGGGGATCGGCATCAGCGGCATCGAACTCAACCAGACGCTGGACGTCGGCAGCTGATCGCACTGCGCGGTGCCGCATCGGAAACGGAGCGCCGCGCCGCCGTCCAATGCGGAGTTCGACAACCTCCGAGACTGTGCGCCGAGTTGCCGCTGCGTGGCTCGCTCGACCTTTGATCCGCGTGATCAATCCGGCGGGCGCGTGCTCTCGGAGACGATGAACCAGCGCTCTCCCTCGCGCCGCATCTCGGCGCTGCCCGCGCGCGGTTCGCCGCCTTCGGTGGCGGTGAAGTCCAGCCATGCGCGGTCACCGTCCTGTCGGCCACCGGTGATGCGGACGTCGCGCGCGGTCAGGCCCTGCATGAAGGCGAGTTGCGCCGCGAATTCCGGTTGCGTGCGCGCCTGCGCGAGCTGCGCCGCGCGATCGGGCGGCAGCAGGCGCGCGAGCGCGTCGAGATCGCCGGCGATCAGCGCGTCGTTATTCGCCAGATAGGCACGGCCCGGCTCGCCGCCGCCGGCAGGCAGGGGCTTGCCCGGCAACGGCGGTGCCTTGGCAGGATCGCCGAGCACGGCGATGTCGAAGCGCAGGTCGCAGCGCGGGTCGTCCTCCTCGTCCGAGAAGGTGTAACGACCGGCCACGCGATCGCGCGCGCCGGGCGTGCCCGCATACGTGCCGATCTGCGATCCGCTGCGCGACAGGTTGTTGCCCGGCGACAGCCACAGGTATTGCTGGGTGACGATGGCGCCGTCGGCATCGAGCGTGAGTTGCAATCGCGCGGACTCGCCCGGGCCGCTGTCCTGCTCGCGGAAGGCGTCTTCGCGGTCGTGCGGTTTCGCGCGCCAGAGCGCATCGCTGTCGAGGTCGTAAGTGCTGAACACCAGCATCCGCTCGCCCGTGGCCTGGCCGGTATCGTCGTCGACCACGGCCCAGGCCGCGCCATCGACGAAGGCGGCCGTCCGCGATTCGTGTTCGCAATGGCCTTCCACACCCGCGCCCTGCGCCCGGGCGGCACAACACAGCAGCGCCATGCCCGCAGCGAACATCGTGAATCTGGTCATGCGCTTGCCCCGGTGAGATCCACTTGAGGGAACGGCATGGCCCGCAGCGAACGGCCTGCGATGACGATGGTGTGGGAGCGCAGGGCATCGCCCGCACATGAAGAAGGGGCGCCAATGGCGCCCCTTCGTTTGCAGCTACCCGCGACATCCGCGGATCAGAAGCGGTACTGCGCCGAAACGCCGAACAGGTTGACGTCGGCGTCGTACTTGCCGACCAGGTGCGCGCCGCTGCTGTTCTCCGGGTCGTTGATCGAAGGATCGTCGACCAGGATGCGGGTGTAACCGGCGTTGACTTCCAGCGCTTCGCTCGCCATCCAGGTCAGGCCGACCGAGAACCAGTCGCGGTTCGCGTCGGGCAGGCGCGGGGTGCGGTC
>JACMKK010000461.1 GCA_014380115.1 Luteimonas sp.
CTGCCGCGCATCCCGTTCGTCGTCGGCCTGACCACGGTGCGCGCGACCAGCGAACCGCGCGGCGACTACGAGAACCTGCGCGTGGTCGATGCGATCACGCCTGCCGGCTATCGCATCACCGCGTCCGGCGAAGTGCCCGCGGACGACGGCTCGGGCTTGCGCGAAGTCAGCATCGTGCGCCGCGTGCGCGCCGAGGATCAGCGCAACGCGCGCAGGATGCGCACTTACTTCCATACCGGCGATGTGGAGCAGTTCACGGGCACGGTGCCGGGATTGTCGGCGGCGGTGTTGACCGACCTGCGCAAGAGCGGCCGCGCTCGGCTGACCTACCTCGATGTCGGCGTGATGTTCGGCATGAGCACGCTCAGGCGCGAACTCTCCGGCACGATCGTGCGCGTCGACGGCGGCGCAACCACGCTGCCGATGCTGGTCAACGGTCGTCGCGTGCGCCTGCCCGTCATCCATGCCAGGGGCCGACTTTCGGATGCGGCCGGCGCGGAGGAAGTCGAGTTGCATGCGCTGGACGATCCCGACAACCCGATCCTGCTGCGTTCGCGCGTGCCGGGCTTCTCGTCGGCAGTGATCAAGATCGACTTCCCGCAACCGAAACAGCAGCAGGCGGCTTCGCCGATCGAACGCGAGCTCGCTGCCGGCCACTCGGCCGAGGTCTACGGCATCTATTTTTCCTTCGCGCGCGCCGACATCCGACCGCAGTCGGGGCGCGTGCTCAAGGAGATCGCCGGCGTACTTGTCCAGCATCCCGACTGGGCCCTGCGCATCGACGGCCACACCGACGGCATCGGCGGCGAGGCGGCGAATCTCGATCTCTCGCGGCGTCGCGCGGCCGCGGTGAAAATGGCATTGGTGAAGCGCCATGGCATCGCCGCCGATCGCCTGGTGACGGGCGGCTTCGGCGAAAGCCGGCCCAAGGGCCGCAATGACACGCCCGAAGGTCGCGCCGTCAATCGCCGCGTCGAGTTGACGCGACTGCAGGATTGATCGATTCGCAAAAAAAAAGGAGTCCATCTTGAACCACGTCAACGTATCGCCATCCCGATTGTTCTTCGCCGCAATGCTTTCGTTTGCATTGTTCGCCACGCTGCCGGGCGCGGTCCTCGCCCAAGGCGTCAAGGCCAAGGCCACGGCCGCGGTGCCGGCCAACCCCGAGATCGCCAAGCTGCGCCGCCAGTTGTCGGCGCTGGAAGAGCGCATTGCGGAGCTGGAAAAGGACGAGGTGGAAGCACCCGATGATCCGGATGAGGCGGCGCGCGAAGAGGCGCATGACAAGGCGCTGGAGCGCAGGCTCGCCGCGCTCGAGAAATCCGCGTCCGAAGCCGGGCAGCAGAGCGCCGCACCAGGATCCGACAAGAACGACGACGCCGGTAGCACTCAGAACGGTGCACGTTTCGCCAAGCTGGAAGCACGGATCACGCACATGGAACAAGCCCGCACCATCACCGCGCCGTTCACGGTGGTGGACGCGCGCGACCGCGTGCTGATGCGCGTCGACGCCGGCGCCGGGACCGGCGCGACGCTGTCTGTCGGGGGCGGCGATGGTGGCCTCATCGCGCTCGACACTTCGAACGCCGTCGCCAGCGTGCGCGTCAGCGCCGGAAGCAGTGCGCAGGCGACACTGCTCTCGAGCAATGGCCAGGCCGGCGTCCTGGTGGGCTCCACCAAGCCGATGGCCTTCATCGGCGTGGACGGCAATGATCCGACCGTCACCGTGAACAACATCAACGGCGATGCCGTGGTCGGCATGACAGCCGACAAGGACGGCGGCCGGATCGACGTGCTAGACCCGGCAGGAACCCACACGGCGGCGAGAATGTCGTCGTCGGCGTCGGGCGGCTCGCTACGTGCATTCGACAGCGAGGGCAACGCTGTTGCCGGCATGCTCGGCGGCAAGGATGGCGGTCGTCTCGCCCTGACGGGTACGGGCGGCGGCAAGACGGCAGTGTCGTTGTCGGTCGCGGAGGAGGGTGGCGTGGTGCGCGTCTTCCCGAGTGAAGGCGGCAAGACGCGCGCCGAGCTGGCCGCGACCTCGAGCGGTGGCGCCCTCAATCTCTTCGACACTGCCGGCGCGAACGCAGCTTCGATCGACGTCGACGAAGGCAAGGCCGGCCATCTCGAATTCGCCAACGGCAGCGGCAGCATCGTCGTGCAGGCGGGCACCACCCAGACCAACCGGCTCGGCTTCGTCAGCACCGGCCCGTTCGATGGCGGCATCGCAGGCAGGCAGGGCAACACCGCCATGCCCGCGTCGTCGCTGGTCGGCAGGAAAGGCGGCAAATAGGCGTGACTTTCGCTTCGTCGACCATGGCGGCCGCTGGATGACGGCGACGCGCCAGGTTGGCGTTCCTGCGACAAGGCGATGACAATGCGCCATGCCTATCGCAACCCCGTTGCTCTCGCATACGTCCGCCGGCTGGCAGCTGCCCGGCATCCCCAATCTGCACTCGCACGCGTTCCAGCGTGCGATGGCGGGTCTGGCCGAGCGCCAGACCGATCCGGCGGACAGCTTTTGGACCTGGCGCGAAACCATGTACCGCATGGCCGCGCGCTTCGATCCGGAGTCACTGCATGCGGTGGCCGCGCAG
>JACMKK010000462.1 GCA_014380115.1 Luteimonas sp.
CCTGAAGGGCCGCAATCGCCCGCCGGTGAAACTGCGCCAGCGCGAGGCCGGCCTGTCATTGCCGATCCTCGGCCGCGTCGCCGCCGGCGCGCCGATCGGCGCCGATGCCGGCATCGAACGCCATGTGCTGCTCGATCGCGCGCTGTTCTCGACCAAGCCCGACTACCTGTTGCGCGTCAAGGGCGACTCGATGCGCGACGACGGCATCTTCGACGGCGATCTCGTCGCCGTGCACCGCACGCGCGAGGCGCGCAACGGCCAGGTCGTGGTCGCGCGCATCGATGGCGAGATCACGATCAAGCGTTTCGAGCAGACGCGCACGCGCATCCGCCTGCTGCCGCGCAATCCCGACTACGCGCCGATCGTGGTCGAGCCCGGCAGCGACTTCGCGATCGAAGGCCTGTATTGCGGCCTGGTGCGGGCGGACTGATGGGCGCTGCCGTGATCGGGACTGCCGTAGCCCTCGATGCCTTGCTGACCGCGCAGACGGTATGGCGTGGACAACCGCTTGCGCAACCCGAAACGGGCGAGCCGACCGGCCATGCCGAACTCGATGCCGCGCTGCCGCAGCGTGGCTGGCCGAAGCGCGCATTGACCGAAGTACTGATCGCCGCCGATGGCGTCGGCGAACTCGCGCTGGTATTGCCGACGCTCGCGCGCATGACGCAGACAAAGCAGACCGTGGTCGTCATCGCGCCGCCCTACATCCCGTATGCACCGGCGTGGCAGGCGCAAGGCGTCGACCTGCGCCATCTCGAAATCGTCGACGCTTCCGAACGCGATGCCTTGTGGGCGTTCGAACAATGCCTGCGTTCTGGCGCGTGCGCCGCGGTGCTGGGTTGGCCGCTGCATGCCGATCCGCAATCCTTGCGCCGGTTGCAGGTGGCGGCCGACAGCGGGGATGCCATCGGCTTCGCGTTCCGCGATCGCAAACACCTGGCCAATCCGTCGCCGGCTACCTTGCGGATCGAACTCGACGGCGCGCAAGCCTGGATACGCAAATGTCGCGGCACGAATGCGATCGCGCATTCGCTCGCGCTGACGCGGCGGCATTGAGCGCACGCCGCCGTGCTCTGGGCCTGTGTATTGCTGCCGCAACTGGCGCTGGACGCTGTCCTCCGTCGCACGCCCGATCCTGAGCGCCCGCTCGCACTGGTCACCGGGACGGCGCAGCTGCGCAGCCTGCATGCGGTCAACGCCGCAGCCGCGCAAGCGGGACTGAAAGCCGGACAGCGGCTCAGTGCCGCGCATGCGCTCGTGTCCGATTTCGATACGGCCGAATACGATCCCGCCGCGGCCGAGCGCTGGCATCGCTTCCTCGCCGCATGGGCGTATCGCCACAGTTCCCAGGTCAGCATGCAGTGGCCGAATGCGATCGTGCTGGAGGCCGGCGCGAGTTTCCGCCTGCTCGGTCCGTGGCCGCGCTTCGAGGCGCGCCTGCGCGCGGATCTCGATGCGCTGGGGTTCCGTCATCGCATCGCGCTAGCGCCGACCCCGCGCGCGGCGCTGGTACTGGCGGGCGTGCAGGACGGCC
>JACMKK010000066.1 GCA_014380115.1 Luteimonas sp.
CGCGCGATGGCGAGCTGCCGGGCGGGCGCTGGAATCCGCTGTCGTGGTTCGGCACGCCGCGCAACCAGATCCTGGCCACCGTGACGCCGAGCCACGACAGCGGCAGCGTCACGCTGATCTGCGAACCGGAGACGCCCGCGTGGAGCGACTGGTTCTTGGTCGACGACGGCACCAACTTCGAAAATGCCGAGGCCATCACGCGCGCGATCACGCGCCGCGTCGCCGAGCGCCGCCGCAACGAGAAGGCCGAGGCCGTGCAGACCTCGACCGAGAAGGAACTCACCGTCGCCAAGCTCAGCCTGCTGCACGCGCAGGTCGAACCGCACTTCCTCTACAACACGCTGGCCAGCGCACAGCTGCTGACGCGTAGCGACCCGGCGCGCGCCGACGAGATGCTCGGACATCTGATCCAGTACCTGCGCCATTCGCTACCGCGCACCGACGATGAACTGTCGACGCTCGGCGCGGAACTCGAACGCGCGCTGGCTTACCTCGAAATCCTGAAGATCCGCATGGGTCCGCGCCTGTCCGTGCAGGTCGACGTGCCGGAAAACCTGCGCGCAACCGACCTGCCGCCGATGATGCTGCAGACGTTGGTCGAGAACGCGATCAAACACGGCCTCGAACCGCGCACCGGCGGCGGCACGGTATGGATCCGCGCGCGGCGCAGCGACGACGGCGTGGTCGCGGTGACCGTGGCCGACGATGGCGACGGCTTCAACGCCAAGACCAGCGGCACCGGCATCGGCTTGAAGAACGTGCGCGAGCGCCTGCGCCTGGTGTACGGCGGCGCGGCGGCGCTCGCGGTGGTCGCCAACTTCCCCGCCGGCGTCGCCGCCACGATCACCGTGCCCGACAACGCGCGGGATCCTCGCCATGTCTGACCTTCCCTGTACCTGCGTCATCGCCGAGGACGAAGCGCTGCTGCGGCAGGCGTTGGTCGACCAGCTCGCGCGAGCCTGGCCGCAGCTGAAGATCGTCGCCGAGTGCGAAGACGGCGCCAGTGCGGTGGAAGCGCTTGCCGAATTCCGCCCCGACGTCGCCTTCCTCGACATCCGCATGCCTGGCCTGACCGGACTCGACGTCGCCGCGGCTGCCGCGCAGGTCAGCCCGGGTACGCAGATCGTGTTCGTGACCGCGTACGACCAGTACGCCGTCGACGCCTTCGAGCGCGGCGCGATCGACTACCTGCTCAAGCCGATCGTGCCGGAGCGGCTGGCCGCGACCGTGCAACGCCTGCAAGCGCGCACCGGACAGCACGACGCCGGAGCGCTCGCCGCATTGCTTGAACGCCTGCGCATCGGCCTGCCGCGCACCGGCGGCCCCGAGCCTTTGACCTGGATCACCGCCAGCGCCGGCCGCGAGACGCGCCTGATCCTGGTCGACGACGTCGCCTATTTCCGCGCTGACAACAAGTACACGACGGTCGTCACCGCCGACGGCGAGGCGCTGTTGCGCACGCCGATCCGCGAATTGCTGACCGTGCTCGACGCCAACACGTTCAAGCAGATCCACCGCTCGACCATCGTCAACCTCAAGGCCATCGCCGGCATCGTCCGCGACGACAGCGGCCGCGGCACGGTGCGCCTGAAGTCGCGTCCTGAAACCCTGACCGTCAGCGTGCCGTTCATGGCGCTGTTTCGCCACATGTGACACGCGCAACGCGCGCGCTTTCGAGGTGATCCATGAACAAACTCATCGCCCTGTGCTATTTCGTGCTCTCGCTGTACGGCTGCGATGTCGGCAGCAGCACCTCCGTATACCGCGCCCAGGCCAACGGCAGCGACGTGCTCTACAGCAAGGTCGTTACCCAGGCCGGCATCGCGCGCTTCGACTGCGTGCGCAGTGCGAGCGGGAAGTGTCATTACAGGGTGTTTTCACGCGAGTGCGCATCGAGTTCCAGCGTCCCGGGCCAAACGCCGCCCGCTCGTTGCGTGACCAAGCCGATTGAAAGTTTTGCGATCGCGAACGGCGACAGCCGCGTGATCCCGGGCCTGCAGACCTTCAGCGTGTGCGTCAGTGCGGAGGATGGAACAGGAGAAGCGGATTGCCGGATGCTGGAACCGGTCGCTGCACGGTGACACCGGAGTTCGAAGCCTGGGAGATCGCAGCCTCCTGTCGCCCTTGCTGACGGACGCAACTCGACTTCCGGCAAGTTTCCAACTGGACCAACGCACCAAGATCGGTGGTCTCGCCTACCCAAAGCCAGTGTCCGGCCATTCCGGGCTTCGATACCTTGGCTCGCCGCCCGCCTCCCCACCGGGCCATCGACCAGGCAATGAAAGATACCCTCACGCCGCGCCGGTTCCTTCCATTCCCGGCGCCGGACATCCCGCGGCACTGGCTGCCCGGCAATCCGGTCGTCTCGGCGATCCTCAATACCTACACCGTGCTGGTACCCGCCAACGAAGCCTTCTATATCCGCACGCTGAAGCACTGCCTGCCCCGCATGCGCGATGACGCACTACGCGGGGCCGGCGTCGCCTTCATCCACCAGGAGGCGCAGCATGGCGTTGCGCATAAGCGTTACTGGAGCAGCTTGCAGGCGCAGGGGTACCGCTTCGAGGGATTCGAGCGGATAGCGAATGTGCTGACGTTCCGTCTGATCGATCGTCTGGCACCGTTGCGCCTGCGGGTGTCGTTGGTCAGCTGCGTCGAGTACATCAATGCCTACATCGGCTACGAGTTCCTGTCGCAACAGATCCTCGCGCAGGCGCACCCGCAGATGCGCGCGCTGATGGAATGGCATTTCGCAGAGGAAGTCGAACACAAGCACGTTGCCTTCGACGTGCTGGGCGCGGTAGCGCCGGGATACTTGATGCGCGTGCTGGGTTTCTTCATGACGGTGCCGTTGTTCTACCTGCTCATGACCCTGGGTACGGCATGGTTCCTTGCGCAGGACAGCCTGCTGCACCGACGGAGCACGTGGCGGCAGCTCTGGTTTCATCTGGGGCCCGGCCATCGCATGTTCGCGCGCACCTTGCGGCACCAGCGCGACTATCTGCGCAGGCGCTTCCATCCGTCGCAACTCGATGACCGCGGCATGGCGAGCGAGGTGATCGACAGGTATCGAACGGCGCAGCCGCCTTGGCTGGTGCCCACGCCGCATGCGGAGCAGCAGCTCGGCTGAGCCCGGCGGGAGGCGTTCGCCCGGTTGCAACGATCACGAATGGGACCCGCGTCAGCCTGCATGTGCGCCTAGAACGTCACTTTCACCGAAGGCGCGCTGCGTTTTGCTTCACCGTGATGGACGGCTTCGATATTGTTGCCGTCCGGGTCCAGGACGAAGGCGGCGTAGTAGCCGGGATGGTATTCGCGCTCTCCGGGCGCACCGTTGTCCTTGCCGCCCTTGGCCAGTGCCGCCTGATGGAAGGCCTCTACCATCGCCCTGTCCTGCGCCTGGAACGCCAGGTGATGCCGTCCGGTCAGTTCGCCCTGCGCAGCCTCGCTGTCGGCGGTGGACACGAACAGCTCATCCGCCCAGAAATAACCATCGCCGCTGCCGCCCATCGGGACTTTGAGGACATCGAAGACGGCGCCGTAGAAGGCCTGGCTGGCGGCGAGATCCCGCACCACCAGTTGCACATGATCGATCAGTCGGCCGCGATGCAATTCGTTGGTTTCCACGTGGCACTCCAGCACTGTGAGGGTGTCGCACCTAGATATACCAGCCCACTTCGGCGCAGCTGCTCACGCGGTCTTTACCCGAAAATGCCTGTCATCCCGAGCTTGTCATGCCGTGTCATCCCGAGCGCAGCGAGGGATCTGCATGCACGAATCAACAGATCCCTCGCTGCGCTCGGGATGACAACGTCCGGGCTCGTCGGCGAGCTGACGCCCTGCAGTGCTCCTGCGATGATTCGCACCGGGCGCGCTGCGAATGAATATGTTTCCATGACCGCGGTTCCCGCTCGCGACTGCCTGGACAGACACTCGACCATGCCGACGATCCGACCCTGCGCACTTCCGCAAGGTGCGCTTCTGCACAAGTACCGTGAGCGCGGTGCCTATACGGATTGCTACGTCACCGAAGTCGCATGGCCCATTTCCCGTGCCGAGTATGTCGAGGCCTTCTACACCACGGGCGTGTTCAAGATCGAACGAAGCATCCTCAAATGGCTGGCTGCCAAGCCCTCGACCGACATGGAAGTCAGGCAACTCGCTTCCGGTGCACTCGACTCGTTCGCGGCATGGCGTGTGGAGGGACAGGCCCCCGACCAACTGCTGCTGCGCGATTTCTCGGGCCGGACGCGGTCTTGGCTGATGGTGCTGCCGATCGAGAACGACGACCGCTCCGCAAGCACGCGCCTGTACTTCGGTTCTGCCGTCGTGCCTGTCGCGAGCACTGCGTCCGGCAAGGCGAGCCTTGGATTCGCGTTCGGCTCGCTGCTCGGATTCCACAAGATTTACTCGCGAGTTCTCCTGAACGCAGCGAGGTCACGCCTGGCGCATCAGCGGAGATCCGACTCTCCCTGACAGGGACTTGGTCCTTCCGGTCTCCGCAAGATCGGCTCCCTCCTCCGCGCAGCGGGGGAGGGTTGGGGTGGGGGGGCGCTCTTGGCAGTGCGGCAAACGCACCCCCATCCCAGCCTTCCCCCGCAAGCGGGGGAAGGGGCAGACGCGGATCGCGATTGAAAATGGCTTTGCGATAGTTGAAACGCGTGGCGCCACACGTCGATGATGTTATGCAGGCATTCGTGACCCCCTGACCCCACGCCAGTGGTCACCAGGAACTTCGACCACTCGCGTCCTATCGACGTGGTTACGCAAGGCACCCCTGATTCCGAGTCATCAGCCCTTGATCCGATTCCTCCGCGCGCATGGACCACTGTGGAAGCAGATCGCCCTCTACGGCGTTCTGCTCGCCGCGACCGCGCTCATCCTGCAGTGGCTCGACTACCAGCGCCTGGCGCGGACGCGCTGGGACGAGGTCTACGCCGTCGCCATCGCGTTCGCGTTCCTGGCGCTGGGGATCTTCGTCGGCGCGCGCGCGTTCGCCGGGGCGCGCAAACCCGCCGCCTTCGACGGCAATCCGCAGGCGCGTGCCGCGCTCGGCATCAGCGCGCGCGAGTTGGCGGTGCTGCAGGAAATCGTCGCCGGCCGCTCCAACAAGGAGATCGCCGCCCGCCTGCACATCGCGCCGAGCACCGTCAAAACCCACGTGGCGCGGCTCTACGAAAAACTGGGGGCGAAGCGGCGCACCGACGCGGTCAACCGCGCCCGCGAACTCGGACTGGTGCCCTGACCGCTACACCATCGGGCCGATCCGGCCAGAATCATCCTTTCGGCCGATTGCCTTGCCGGGCGAGGACAACGCCAATGGGCACTCCAACCACCGAGGAGAGATTGCCATGCTGCGCAAGATCCTGATTTACGGCGTGATCGCGGGCCTGATCGTCGGCACGGCGTTGTCCACCACGGTCATCGCGATGCAGGACCAGACGTCATCGAGCTACGGCATGCTCATCGGCTACATGACCATGCTGGTCGGGCTCAGCCTGGTGTTCGTGGCCATCAAGCGGCACCGCGACGCGGAGCTCGGCGGCGTGATCCGCTTCTGGCCCGCCTTCGGGCTCGGCCTGGGCGTGAGCTTCGTCGCCAGCGTCTGCTACGTGCTGGCCTGGGAGGCGGCGCAGGCAATGACCAACTTCGACTTCGCCAGCACCTATGCGAGCGCGGTGATCGAACGGCAGAAGGCGCAGGGCGTCAGTGGCGAGGCGCTGGCCAAGCTCATCGCCGAAATGGAGCGCTTCAAGGCCAACTATGCGAACCCGGCCTATCGCCTGCCGATGACGTTCACCGAGATCTTCCCGGTCGGCGTCATCGTCTCGCTGATCTCCGCCGCGGTGCTGCGCAACAGTCGCGTGCTGCCGGCGCGGCGCGGGTGAAAGTCGCGACGGAGGCAGTCAGCGCGCTTGATTGCCTCCGTCCCCTGTGGCGCCTTCCACTACGAGATGCGCAGCCGGCGGGCGTGCCCCTTCGGTGCGCGCGGGCCGGCCGCGTGCCCACGTGACGCCCTTGTTCAAGGCGATGAACTTGGCGGCCTCGCACGATGCGAACCCAGCCTGCGACAGGATGGAGTGCGTCGGTGTCTTTTCGTTCAAGTGATACACGTCGGCCCTGGCCTGCCATTCGGTTTCCGCGCCGACCGGCGTGCTGGAGTGTCTGCAGAACGTCACGACCCAGTAGTCCCCTACGAAAGCCTGCATTCGTCTATCCCCCTCGAGCTAGAGCGCACCTTTGGTTATAGGCGCGGCAGTCTTAACCGCAAGCTTGAAAAGAGTGCGCCGTTCAGTCTCATGCTCCGGGCGGCCCCAGTCGCAGCACTTCATGCGCCCGCAGTGCAAAACAAGTCAGTCGCAAGAAGCCTCGGGCTTGAGCTCCACGATCAAATTATGGATATCGGTGTCGCCGAGGTTCTCAACGGAATGCGTCGTCGCTTTTTCCCAGGTGACTTCGCCCGCCTTGCGTTCACCCGTGCGCTGGGAACCATCCGCAAGCGTGATGCGAGCCTTGGTCGGCTTGAACCGGTACACGATGTAGTTCGGGTGCGAGTGCATCGGGGTCGTCTCGCCGACCGCCACGTCGTGATACTGGACACGCACGCATGCGTTCTCCAGCAGGATCTGCATGTCCGGCACGACCTGCGCCCTGTCCTGCGCCGAAGCGACCGACATGCCGACGGATAAGGTCACGAATGTGGCGACTGTCATGAGCCTGGCGATCTGGTCCATAGCTACCTCTCGTTTGTGTGGTCGCGGGAAAACGCATCGTTGCGCAAGAGCCCAACGTGGATGAAGGAGTGGATCGCAGGCGGATCGACGCAGCGTGCGCCTTCACATCCCGGCTGTCATCCAAGCAGCGCGTCCGGCCCATCGATCACCTCGGGTCCCGAACTGAACGACTGGAGAGCCGCCATCGGTCGACATCCCGCTAGCGCCGCCTCGCGCACCATCGAAGCGTGCTTGCCTTCTCGCTGACGATGCCCGACTGGCCATTACTCGCCGCCATCGCGTGGCCATGGCTGGTCGCCCTGCTGCTCGGCTGGGCAGTACGGCGCGGGCTGCTGGCGCTGGCGCGACATTCGCGCCGGCATGCAGCCGAACATCTACGCGCGCGCGTGGCGGAAGTGATCTCGATTCCGGCCGCCGTCGCGCTGCCGCTATTGCTTACTTAGCCACGGTCATTCATTGGAGATTCCTCGGACGTCGCCGGGGGTCAACCCCGAGGTCGCCGCCATGCGTCGAAGTTGGTGTCGCGCGTATTCCGTATCTTCGCGCGAGGCCGCCGACTGGATCATGTAAGCATCGGCGTTGAACGTCGCCACGCGACTCTCGGGTCGTCGCAGGGTCTTGATGGTCGGGATGCTGGCCTCGAGGGCGAGCAAGGCTTCTTCGAGTTCCGGGCGTGTCAATCTCATGGTGAACATTGCTGCAAGAAGGGAGTGATGACTGCATCGCTGCGACGCAAGGAACTGACTTCGGTCCACACCAACCCCATCGCGCTATGGCCTCGGGTTGGATCGAGCCTTCCGGCCGACCACGATCTGGCCGACGATCGCCGTCAACAGGATGATCGAATTGGTGACGATGAAGACCCAGTTGTGCACGAGCCAGCTATAGACGACGAAGCCGACCGAGGCGAGGATTTGGCCGATGAACAGCCATCGGGACACGCCCCGCGCCGTGTCGTCGTTCGCCTGCGTATAGATCTGTCTTGAAAGCGTCAGCACGAGGACGGCTGAAGCTGCCCAGCCGATGACGTCTGGCGACACTAGCGGGGCTCCTTCGATCTCGGCATGCGCGTCATGGATTCCGGGGGGAAAAAAAAAGCTGCGGGACCATCCGGCACCGCAGCTTGCTGAGACCTGCAATTACCGCCTGACCGCCGCCTTGATGCCTGCCTTCGCCTTTTCCTTGGCGACGACGGCGATGGCAGCGGGCGACTGCTTCCATTCTTCGTATTGCTGGTCCAGCTGCGCGCGTTCCTGCGCGTTGAACATCTTGCGCGCCATCTTGAACATCGTGGTTTCTTCTTCGGTCGCGTGGTGATCGATCAACTCGCCGAAGACCTTGGCGCGCCCGGCGAAATCCGGCGTGTCGAACGCAGCCGCGTGCACGTCGGGGATCACGGTCAGTTCGACCGCGCGATGCTCCTGCACTGCTTCTGCATGCGTCTTGAGACCTTCCCGATCCGCACGTTCCTTGAAGGCCGGGTAGAACACGAGCTCTTCCCACTTCGCATGCGGCAGCAGGTTCGCCTCGATCTGTTCCAGCAACTCGGCACGGCCCTTCTTCGAGCGATCGGTGGTTTCTTCCATTTCCGCGAAGAGTCCGCGCACCAGATCATGTTCGGATTGGAGCGTCTTGAGGATGTCGCGTGCCATCGGAAAGTTCCTGTAACGGGGATAAGCCATGATCGGGACTGGAGAGTCAGCCCCGCGTGAGTTTCGAGCGTGATCGGCTGCACTTCTGCGACTGCGCCTGAATGCTTCAGCCAGAGCATGACGTTGCGTTCACGGCACGCGCGCGAGCGGTAACGGATAGTGGCGCTGGCACTTCGTCGCCCTTCGTCCCAGCTGCAGACCCCCATGCCTAGGCACACGAAACAATCCAGGGTTGCCACCAGAATCCTGGCCGATACCGCATCGGCGTCGATGGAAGTGATTTCTTCGCGACTGCTGGCGATGTCGGATCCGCGCGAGTTCGGCTCGCAAAAACAGATGCGCGAACTTTCGGGCATGGTGTCCGAGAAAATGCAGGCGGGCGCGCAAGGCTGGGCTGGCGCCGCGCTGGAACTCGGCATGCTTCCCTATCGCATGGCATGGACCTTCGCCAATCCGTCCACGCTCACTGCAAGCGGAGCGGCTAAGGCGTGGACGGAAGTGGGTTCGCTGTGGCTGGGCATAGGCAACGCGGCGATGGCGCCTGCCCGCAGCAAGGTGATGGCGAACCGGTCGAAGCTGCGGAAAGGCCGCACCCCGCGGTGATGGATGACAATAGAAGATCGGACGGGTTTCGATGCGGTATCGATCAGCGGACCTGGCCCTTCGTCTCGCCATCTTCTATTCGTCACAGGACACCGCCCATGAAGCAGCACACTGCGAAGAAGTTCACCCGCACTCCAGATGCGTGCCTCTCCCCGTTGGATCGCGCGCGCGGGCAGGGGCGCTGCTTGCCGGCTGCGTATGCCATCGC
>JACMKK010000463.1 GCA_014380115.1 Luteimonas sp.
CCGACCGCACCGGACAGCGCGATTTCCTTCGCTTGTGATGCTCTCTTGCGCCTCCGGCGGTGCGCTCGGAAGTCGTGGTCCTCCCAGGTTGGCCTGACCCCGCCCCCGCCATCACGCGGTACCGTTTAGCATGACCTCATCCCTTTTGCGTGCGCATCACAGGAACACCGCCCTTTGAATCCTCTTGCAAGACTGCTCGCCCACCTTCCCAAATCGAAGCCCGCAGCGACCGCCCGCCGCCAGCCGCACGCGCTCGATACCGAACGGATCACCGAGACCATCGACCGCGCGCTCGCGTCCGCCGGCGTCGACCAGCAAGCTGGCCCGGCGAAAGGCATTCGCGCCACGATCGAACACGCCTTGAGGCAGGCCGGCCTGCGCCAGGCCGAGCCCATCACCGCCGATCGCACGGCCATGGATCCTGCAGCCGACGCGATCGGGGCGCGTCGCGGCCGGGTCGTCGTCCCGTCCGCTACGCCGGTGCCTGCTGCCGGCGGCGAATTCCTCAACCGCTCCTTCAACAACCAGGCCGGCACGCGCGCCTACAAGCTGTACATCCCGATCGGCTATGCCGGCGCCGCAAGCAAGCCCGTTCCGTTGATCGTGATGCTGCATGGCTGCACGCAAACGCCGGACGACTTCGCCGCGGGCACGCGCATGAACGCATTGGCCGACGCGCACGGATTCCTCGTCGTCTATCCGGCCCAGGCCGCCAGGGACAATGGCTCGAGGTGTTGGAACTGGTTTCGCGTCGGAGACCAGTTGCGCGAACGCGGTGAGCCGTCGCTGATCGCGGGCATCACCCGCGCGGTGGCATCGGACTATCGCATCGATGAGCGACGCGTCTTTGTCGCCGGATTGTCCGCCGGCGCGGCCATGGCAGTCATCCTCGGCGAAACCTATCCCGATGTCTTCGCAGCGGTCGGCGCCCATTCCGGCCTGCCTTTCGGCGCCGCGCACGACGTGCCGTCCGCGCTTGCCGCGATGAAGGGCAGCGCCGGGATGACCGGCCTGGCCGGACTTCCTGGCACTCGCCCGCCGCCGCGCGAACGCACCGGTCCTGCAATCCCAACCATCGTCTTCCACGGCACGGCCGATCGCACCGTCGATCAACGCAATGGCCTGGCCATCGTGCACGACGCCACCAGCGCCGCGGCGGGCAACGCGCGCCTGCAGGCGAGCAGCCACGAAGGCAAGGTCGAAGGCGGACACGGATACACCCGCGAAGTCTTCACCGACCCGGCGGCGCAACCGATCGTGGAGCTTTGGATCGTGCACGGCGCCGGCCATGCCTGGAGTGGCGGCAGCGCGCAAGGGACCTACACCGATCCGAGCGGGCCGGATGCTTCGGCGGAAATGGTCCGCTTTTTTCTGCAGCAGCGGAATGGCCGGGGCTAGCATCGCGTCGCGTGTACAGGAAGGACGGCACGAACGCGAACCCGCCCATGACACGCGCAGGAACGAAAGCAAGCTCACTCCTTTACGATGCGACCATGAGCATCGACCTGCCTGGCCCCACTCTCGGATCACAACGCCTGGACCTGCTCGATGCACTGCGCGGTTTCGCGCTGAGCGGCGTGCTGATGGCGAACCTGGTCGCTTTCAGCTCGTATTTCTTCCTGTCCAGCGAAGCCAGCGCCGCGCTGCCGACGGCGGCCATGGACCGGCTGCTGGATCCGGCCATCGGCATCCTGGTCAGTGGCAAGTTCATCAGCCTGTTCTCGCTGTTGTTCGGCGTCGGCTTCGCGCTGCAGATGCAACGCAACGCCGCGCGCGACGAAGGCCTGCGGCGTTACCTGCGACGGCTGGGCGTGTTGCTGGCCATCGGCCTGCTGCATGCCGCGCTGTGGTGGGGCGACATCTTGCGCTACTACGCGGTGCTGGGTTTGCTGCTGCTGCCCTTGGCGCGCCTGCGGCCGCGAACGCTGGCAGCCTTGGGCATGTTGCTGGTGGTTCTGCCGCACCCGTCGTTGTCGGCGTGGTTTTCGGGCAACGGGCCGCCGCCGGCGACGCAGGACCAGGCCTACGCCGCCGCGCTCGCCGCGTTCTCCAGCCACGATCTTGCAACGATGCTGCGCGGCAACTGGCTGTTCAACAGCTGGTGGGTGCCGGTGCATTGGGGCCTGGTGCCGTCGATTTCAGGCTGCATGCTGGTCGGCGCCGCGCTCGGCAACAGCGGCGTGCTGCGCGATCCAGCGCGGCATGCGCTGTTCTGGAAGCGATTGCTGCTGGCGTTCCCGGTCGGTCTGGCGTTGGCGTTTTTCGTGAAGCTCGGTGATTACGGGCGGCTGCCGATGCAGGCGGCATGGCTCGACAACGATGCCGGCAGGATGCTGTTGCGCGAACTCAACCAGGCCACGGCGCTGGTCCTCGCGCTCGGCTACGCGGCCGTGTTCGTGTGGCTGTTCGCACGCCCGGCGTGGCGGCGCTGGATGCAGCACCTGGCGCCGGTCGGACGCATGGCGCTGAGCAACTACCTCACGCAGACGCTGGTCGGCATCGCATTGTTCTATGGGGTGGGCTTGAAGCTCGGGCCAAGCTACGGCCTGGTCGGCGTGGTCGTCGTCTGGGCGCTGCTGTTCGGCGCGCAGATCGTGTTCAGTCGCTGGTGGCTCGCCCGGTTCCGCTTCGGCCCGGCGGAATGGGCCTGGCGCAGCCTCACGTATGGACAGTGGCAACCGATGCGGTCGCAGCCACGCCCCGCCTAGCGGCCGAATCCGGCCGCAGGCGGTACCGCCGCGGCGGGATTACTTCTCCCGCTTGTCGCCGATATGACGCCCGAGGAAATCGAGCAGCTGCGCGTAGAAGGCGCGACGATGCGGCTCGGTGGTGAAGCCGTGGCCTTCGCTGGGAAAATACAGCGTTTCCACCGGCACCTTCGCATCGCGCAGCGCGCGCTCCATCTTCTTGCTGTGCGCGATCGGCGCACGTGGATCGGCGCCGCCGGCGGCGAGGAATACCGGCGCCTTGATCCGTTCCGCCAGCTCGACCGGCGACTTCGCCGCGAGCCCGCCGCGCTCGCCGATCCAGTCGTTGGCCCAGTTTTTCAACCAGCTCGCGTGCCTGGAATCCTCGCGATGCATGGCCACCAGATCGTAGACACCGACGTAGCCGACCGCGCAGCGGTAAAGGTCGGGTTCCTTCGCCGCGCCCATCAGCGCCGCATAGCCGCCGTAACTCGCGCCGTAGATGCAGATGCGGTCGGAATCCGCGATGCCCTGGTCGATCGCCCAACGCGTGGCATCGGTGAGGTCGTCCTGCATCGTGCCGCCCCATTGCCGTGCCCCGAGCTCACGGAACGCCTTGCCGTAGTTGCTCGATCCGCGATAGTTCACGCGCAGCACCGCGTAGCCGGCCGCGGCCAGCAGCTGCGTATCGTCGTCGAAGGCCCATTCGTCGAACACACCGTAAGGGCCGCCGTGCGGCATCACGACCAGCGGCAACGCCTTGGCCTCGCGCCCTTTCGGCACGGTCAGGTAGCCGTGCAGCGCGACGCCATCGCGTGCCTTCAACGCCACCTGGCGCGAGCCCGGCAGCTGTTCCGGGTCGAACCACTCGCGCCGCGCGAACACGCCCACCGCTGCGCGGGTCTTGGTGTCGTAGAGGTAATAGTCGCCCAGCATGCGGTCGTTCCAGACGCGCAGCAGCGCGAGCCCGCCGTCAGCCGTGAACGAGGTGACCGACACGGCCGATTTCGGGAACGCGCGCTCCAGGCCATGATGCAGGCGCGCCATCGGCGAGGCTTCGTCGAAGAAGCGGCTGTGCACGCTCGCGTCCATGTACTGCATGCCGATCGGCGTGCGCCCGTCCTTGTCGTAAATCACGGCATACGGATTCACCAGCGGGTCGCGCAGCAATACCTTGCGTGCCTGCGTGCGTGTATCCCAGGACTCAATGACGTCCGGACCTTCCGTCTGGTCGACGCGCAGGTAGGCGACGCTGCCGTCGGCCGACAGGCCGAGCGCGGACATCACGCGTCCGCTCGCCTGCTCGTCGTTGACCAGCTGCCAGTCGGCGTCCGCGCCGGCGCGGTAGTACAGGCGCGGGTAGTTGCGGTCGTCGGCGCCGTCGGCGAAGCGCACCTCGCCCTTGGCATCGACGGTGAAGCCGGCGCGCCGTACCGGCGCCGAGGCGACGGGCGTCCTGTGCCCGGTGTAGGCATTCAGTTTCTCGACGCGCGTGCGTGGGTTGGAGTTGAGCGGCCATACTGCAATCAGGACGCTGCCCGGCTCTTCCGGTAGAGGATCGATCAGCGTCGCCATGTCGCGGTCATTGCCGCCATACACTTCCACAAGGCCGGCGGGCGGACGCGGCGGCCCGAACAATGTCTTGACCTTTGCATCGTCGATACCGAGGCCGTGCAGCTCGCCGGTGAGATACAGCGTGTCTTTGCTGCCGAGCGCCTGCGCCATCGCGACGACGATGCGCTTGTTGTCGGCCCACCAGAAATCGGCCACCGCCGAATGCTCGACGCCGATCGCTTTCGACAGCACGCGCTTGTCCGAGCGTCGCAGCACGACGATGCCGGTGCGGTCTTCCAGCGGTACGGTGGCCGCGAAATGCAGCCCGTCCGGCGAGATCTTGATCGTCTCGTACGCATCGCGCCGCAGGTAGGGCGCGAGATCCACCTGCGCCATGGCGGTGTCGGCGCCTGCCGCCCACAGCACCGCTACCGCCAGCCATTTCATCCTTCGCATGGCACGCGCCCTCCCCGGCGCAGTGCTTGGCAACGGACACACTCTACCCGGCGCGATGACGGTCCGCATACAACCGTGGCATTAGCATCGCGTCGTCGGACGCAACGGGAGCACCGGCATGGCAAAGTCATCGATGCCGAGGATGCCGACATGATCCGCAAGCTGAAGTCGGGCGAGTACCGCCTCTACGCCAGGAAGAAGGACGCCAAAACCGGCAAGCGCCGCAACCTGGGAACCTTCCCGACGCGCGAAGCCGCGCAGAAGCACGAGCGCGAAGTGCAGTACTTCAAACGGCATTGACGGCGAATCGTCGACTTGGCGCAAGCGCGTAGCCTGTACCGCTTGCGATCACACCGTCTCAGAAACCGCCATGCGCTCCGTCACACACCTGCGTCCAATCGCGCTGCTCCATGCCCAGATCCGCAAGCTGGTGGTGGGCGTCGTCTCGGACTCGCGCAGCAGCGGCGTCGACTACGACAGCCCAAAGGGCGATCCAGGATTGTTCGGTCCCGACAGCGCGACCTGGCGCATCCACGCCGACTTCCCCGCGATGATGTCCGGCGGCCTGTGCGCGCTGATGCTGCAGACGCTGCATCCGCGCGCGCTGGCTGGCGTGTGGGACCACTCGGATTTCCGCCACGACCTGCTCGGGCGCCTGCGCCGCACGACCATCTTCGTCGGCGGCACGACTTTCGCGCCGACCGCTGCGGCGCATGGACTGATCGAGCGCGTCCGCCGCATCCACACCAAGGTCGTGGGCGTCACGGCCGACGGCACGCCGTATCGCGCCGACGATCCCGAATTGCTGACCTGGGTCCACTGCACCGAGATGTGGAGTTTCCTGCAGGGGTATCGGTATTACGTGAAGCCGGTCCCGAACGATGTGCAGGACCGCTACTACGCCGAGACCGCGCGCATTGCCGACGCCTTCGGCGCCACCGATGTCCCGCGTTCGCGGGCAGACATCGAGGACTATTTCGCCGGCGTGCAGCCGCAACTCCGATTCGACGAACGCTCCGCCACCGTGCTCGGCGTGCTCGACAAGGCGACGCTGCCGGTGTTGTTCGGCAGTGCCATCCGCCCCGTGTTCCTTGGCGCGGGCGCGGCACTGCTGCCGGACTGGGCCTGCGCGCTGCTGCAGCGTTCGCGCCTGAAGCGCGCCAAAGATGCGGTCGCCGCGCGCAGCCTGATGCTGGTGGCTCCCGCCATCCGCAGCGCGCTGCGCGAAGGGGTTGCAGCACGAAGTTGCCGGCGCATGGCCCTGGCGCCGGCTGCACTCGATCACTGGTGACGCATACGGCGAGGCGATGCCGGCATGGTGGCGCCGACCCTGCCTGCGCTGATCGAGCGCCATGAGGCCACTCGATCAGGAGATTCCTGCCTTCATCTGCTCCGCTTTCAGCGCAGCACCTTGATCAGCGCGGCGATCTCCTCATCGCCATACCCTGCCTGCTGCGCACGCTCGAACAATCCCGCGGCGAACGACGGAAACTCGTCGTTGATGCCGCTGTCGCGCGCGGCCTTGGCGATCCGTTGCGTGGCTTCCACCGAGATCTTCAGCGGGCTCTGGCTGACGGTGAAGTCGCCGGATTGGATCACGTCGCCTTCGTATTTGAGGAAGCCGGCGAAGCTCGGCGCGATGCTGGCCACCAGCGCGCCGTACTGGTCGACGCGGAAGCCTTCCGTTTCGGCGATGCGTGCGCCATGCAGGAAACCGATCGTGGTGCCGTAGATGTACGACAGCGTCGCCATATCCATCGCATTGGCGGCACCCGGATCGTCGCCCAGGTAGGTCAGGCTGCCGCCGAAGATGCGCAGCAGGCTTTCGTGGCCGCGGTAAGTGGCTTCCGCGCCCGACAACAGGATCGGCGTGTCCGGCTTGCCCATGTGCGCAGGCGCCGTCTGGATGGCGCCGTCCAGGTACGCGCCGCCATGCTCGCGCGCCCACGCGTCGCTGTCGCGCGCCTCCTGCACGGCGCCGGTGGTCAGCTGCAGCAGCAGCTTGCCCTCGAACGCGGCCGCGATTTCGTCGCTGCCGAGGATTTCGTGCGTCGCGGCGTAGTCGTGCACGCAGACGATCACGACCGGACTGGCCGACACCGCGGCAAGCGCGCTGGGCGCAAGCACCGCACCCTGCGCGACCAGCGCGTCGGCCTTGGCTGCGGTCCTGTTCCAGACCGTCACGCGATAGCCGCTGTCCAGCAGCAGCTGCGCAAGCGTCGAGCCCATTTGCCCGAGGCCGATCACCGTGGCTTGTTTCATTACCGTTCTCCGTGGATGGATGGCCCCCGACGACAACGCCTCGCATCGGCGGCAGGGGTGAGGGCGGCATCTTCTACGTATCGATCGCGCCTATCGCGCAGGAATGGCCGCTCGGCGAGCACATTCGGGTAATGGGACGGTGTGTCCGCGCCGCTGGGCCAAAGAAGCGCCGAGAATTCGGAGTGAGGTATCCCCAAGGAGTCCGGCCATGCTCCCTTCCACCACCATCGCAGCGCCCGCGCCCGGCGCCACGGCACATGCGCTACGGCATGCCGGCGGCTTGCAGGTCGGTTTGCACAGCACCCGCTCGGGCATGGTGACGCTGGAGGCCGTGCCCGATCACCGCATCAGGATTCAGGCCAGCGCGGCCAGCGGTACCTGCGAAGGAAAACGCTTCACCTACGCTCCGGGTGATCTGGATCTGCTTCCGGCGGGCAGTGCCGCACGCTGGGAAGAAGACGGTGACAGCGCTTCGGTCATTCTTCGTTTTCCGCCATCGTTGCTGCAACGCACGGCGGAAGACCTGGGATTGGACGGCACACGCGTCGGCCTTGCGCCGCTTCACCAACTCCGCGATCCGCAGATCGAACACATCGCGTGGGCGTTGCATGCGGACCGCCAGGCCGGACAGCCGAGTGGACCGATCTATGCGGAAAGCCTGGGCCTGGCGCTGGCCACGCACCTGGTGGTCCGCCACCGCACGCAACAAGCGCCGCTGCGGGGCTTGTCGAAAACGCAACTGCAACGCGTGATCGATCACGTCGAAGCGCACCTGGATC
>JACMKK010000464.1 GCA_014380115.1 Luteimonas sp.
ATCGACACCGACCAGATCATCCCGGCGCGCTTCCTGACCACGACCGAGCGCCAGGGGCTGGGCCGCTTCGCGTTCAACGACTGGCGTTACCTCGCCGACGGCAGCCCCAACCCGGACTTCGCCTTCAACCGTGCGGAGAACGCGGGCGCGCAGATCCTGGTCGCCGGCCACAACTTCGGCTGCGGTTCCTCGCGCGAGCACGCGCCGTGGGCGTTGGCCGACCTCGGCCTGCGCGCGGTGGTCAGCAGCCAGATCGCCGACATCTTCCGCAGCAACGCGCTGAAGAACGGCCTGCTGCCGGTCGTGCTCGACGCGGATGTCATCGATGAGCTGCTCGAGACGCCGGGCATCGAGCTGCACATCGACGTGGCCGCGCGCAGCGTGACGCTGCCCGACGGCCGCCGCTTCGCGTTTCCGCTCGACGCCTTCGCGCAGGCCTGTCTGCTGCAGGGCGTCGACCAGCTCGGCTACCTGCTCAAGCAGCAGGACGCCATCACCCGCTTCGAAAACAGCTGCCTCGAAAACAGCCGCCTCGCGGCGCATCCCCGACAGGAGTTCCACCATGCACGCTGACATCGTCGTTCTACCCGGCGACGGCATCGGTCCCGAAGTCACCGCAGCCGCGGTCGCGGTGCTGCGCGCCGTCGGCCAACGCTATCGCCATCGTTTCACCTTGCACGAGCATGCGATCGGCGGCACCGCGATCGATGCCTGCGGCGAAGCGTTGCCGGACAAGACGCTGACCGCCTGCCGTTCCGCCGACGCGGTGCTGCTCGGCGCGGTCGGCGGCCCGCAATGGTCCGATCCGCGCGCGAAGGTGCGGCCGGAGCAAGGCCTGCTGGCCCTGCGCAAGGCGCTCGGCCTGTACGCCAACCTGCGTCCTGTGCGGCCGCATCCGGCCACGCTCGGCGCCGCGCCGATCAAGCCGCACCTGCTGTCCGGCGTCGACCTGCTGGTGGTGCGCGAACTCACCGGCGGCATCTATTTCGGCGAGAAGACGCGCGATGCCGACGGCGCCAGCGACCTGTGCCGTTACAGCGTGAAGGAAGTCGAGCGCGTCGTGCGCCGCGCCTGCGAGCTGGCGCGGCAGCGCCGCGGCCATGTGACTTCGGTCGACAAGGCCAACGTGCTGGAAACCTCGCGGCTCTGGCGCGAGGTCGCGACGCGCGTCGCCCGCGACGAGTTTCCGGACATCACGCTCGAACACCAACTGGTCGATTCGATGGCGATGCACCTGTTGTCCAAGCCGCGCGCCTACGACGTGATCGTCACGGAGAACATGTTCGGCGACATCCTCACCGACGAAGCTTCGATGCTGGCCGGATCGATGGGCCTGTTGCCGTCGGCCTCGCTCGGCGACGAACGCGTCGGCCTCTACGAACCGATCCACGGCTCGGCACCGGACATCGCCGGCCACGGCATCGCCAATCCTTGCGGCGCGATCCTCAGCGTCGCGCTGCTGCTGCGCTACTCGCTCGGGCTCGCGCTCGAGGCGCATTGCATCGAGCAGGCCGTTTCGGCGACGCTCGACAACGGCGTGCTGAGTGCGGATCTGACGCCGGGCCGGGGCGCGAGCACGGCGCAGGTGACCGCCGCGGTGCTGGAACGTATTGCGGCCGATTGCCACGTCGTCGAGTTGCGCGACTGATCCGACTTCGCCGAGTCCGCGAACGCGACTCGGCGGCGATCCCGGGCGATCGCGCGGCACGCGTCAGTTGTTGCGCGCCTGCAGCGTCCGCTTCAAGTCGGCCAGGCCGAGACCGCGCGCACGCAGCAGCACCAGCACGTGGTAGACGAGGTCGGCGGATTCGCCGAGCAAGGCGTCGTCGTCCTGCGCCACGCCCGCGAGCGCCGTCTCCACGCCTTCCTCGCCGACCTTCTGCGCGATGTGGTGCACGCCGCGCTCGAACAGGCCGGTGGTGTAGCTGTCGGCCGGGCGCTTGCGTTCGCGCTGCGCGATCACGGCGTCGAGGGCATCCAGCACGTCCTCCCCGCCGGCCCGCGGTGCGGCCGCCTCGCCGAAGCAACTCGTCGTGCCGAGATGGCAAGTCGGTCCGCGTGGCCGCGCCAGCACCAGCAACGCGTCGTGGTCGCAATCGGCATGCACCGAGACGAGGTCGAGCACGTGACCGGACGTCTCGCCCTTGCTCCACAACGTCTGGCGACTGCGGCTGAAGAAGGTCACACGTTGCGTTCCCAAGGTCGCTGCCAACGCCTCGCGCGACATATAACCGAGCATCAGCACGCGCTGCGTCGCGGCATCCTGCACCACCGCCGGCAGCAGGCCACCGCCCTTGTCCCAGTCGAGCCTGCGCCAGTCGAGCTGCGCAATCGCCTCACGCAGCATGTCGCACCTCCACGCCTGCGCCATGCAGGGCGCGCTTGAGATCGGGGATGCGGATCTCGCCGCCGTGGAAGACGCTCGCGGCGAGCGCGCCGTCGACGTCGGCATCGCGGAAAACCTCGATGAAGTGGCCGATCGTGCCCGCGCCGCCCGAGGCGATCAGCGGCACGCTGCACAGCGCGCGGACTGCGCGCAGCTGCGGCAGGTCGTAGCCCTGGCGCACGCCATCGCTGGCCATGCAGTTGAGCACGATCTCGCCGGCGCCCAGGCGCTGCGCTTCGACCACCCAGTCGAGGGTGCGCGTCGCCAGCGCGCGGGTACGCGCTGGATCGCCGCTGTCGCGACGCACGCGCCATTGCCCGTCGGCGTCGCGCATCGAATCGATCCCGACCACCACGCATTGCGTGCCGAACGCGGCGGCCAGTTCGCCGATCAGCGCCGGGCGTTCCAGGGCCGGCGTATTGATCGAGATCTTGTCGGCGCCTGCCTGCAGCACGCGACGCGCGTCCTCGACGCTGCGGATGCCGCCGGCGACGCAGAACGGGATGTCGAGCGCACGCGCCACGCGTTCGACCCAGCCGCTGTCGACGCTGCGCCCTTCCGGGCTGGCGGTGATGTCGTAGAACACCAGTTCGTCGGCGCCGGCATCGCGATAGCGCGTGGCGAGCGCGACGATGTCGCCCATGTCGACGTGGTCGCGGAAACGCACGCCCTTGACCACGCGTCCGTCGCGCACGTCCAGGCACGGAATGATGCGACGGCTCAGCACGACAGCGCCTGTGGCAGGTCGAGGCGGCCGTCGAGCAAGGCCTTGCCGAGTACGATCCCGGCGCAGCCGGCTTCTCGCGCGCGGCGCACGTCGTCGAGATCGCGGGCACCGCCGGAAGCCTGCAGTTCGACCTGCGGCGCCCATTGCCGCAGCAGGGCGTACAAGGCCATGTTCGGTCCGGACAAGGTGCCGTCGCGCGCGATGTCGGTACACACTAAATGGCGCAGGCCGACGCGGCCGTAGAACCGCACCAGCTCATCCAGGGTGTGTTGCGCCGACAAGGTCCAGCCGTGCGTGGCCGGCCACCAGTGTCCGTCGTCGGCCAGACGCACGTCGAGCGCGATCGTCAGGCGATCGTGGCCATAGGTTTCGATCCAGCCTGCGACGCGAGCAGGATCGCCGGCCGCCAGCGAACCGAGGACGACCCTGTCTGCGCCGCCATCGAGCAGGCGCGCCACGTCCGCCTCCTCGCGCACGCCGCCTCCGGTCTGCACGCACAGGCTGGTCTGCGCCTTGATCCGCTCGAGCAGGGGAAACAGCGTGTAGCCGCCGTAGCGCGCCGCGTCGAGATCGACGAGGTGCAACCACGCGGCACCCGCGGCGGCGTAGTCGCGAGCCAATGCGAGCGGATCGTCGTCGTAGCGCGTCTCGCGCGCGTAGTCGCCCTGATGCAGGCGCACGACGCGGCCATCGCGCACGTCGATGGCCGGGTAGACGACGAAGCGCCCGCTCATGCGGCTACTCCGTCGATGAAGTTACGCAGCAGGCGCGCGCCGACTTCGGCCGAGCGCTCCGGATGGAACTGCGCGCCCGAGTACGCGCCGCGCTGCACGACCGCGCTGAACGGTGCGCCGTGCGTCGTGGTCGCGATGGTGTCGGTTCCGACCGGAACGGCATAGCCGTGGACGAAGAACGCATGATCGCCAGCGCGGATCCCGTCGAGCAGCGGCAGGTCGCGGACATCGGACAAGGTGTTCCAACCCATGTGCGGCACGCGTGCGACGCGATCCTCACGCATGCGCACGACCTTGCCGGGCAGCACGCCGAGGCCGGCGATATCGCCCTCCTCCGAGGCTTCGTACAGCAGCTGCATGCCGAGGCAGATGCCGAGCAAGGGCACGTCCAGGCGCCGCAACGGCTCGACCAGTCCCTGCGCCGACAGGCAGGCCATCGCCGGCCCCGCGGCGCCGACGCCGGGCAGGATCACGCGCTCGGCGTCATCGAGGTCGGAAGCTTCGTGCGCGATCGTGGGCGCAATTCCCAGGCGCTCGAGCGCGTAGCAGACCGAGCCCAGGTTCGCGCCACCGGCGTCGACGACCACTACGCGCATCACTGCAGTTCCATCACAGCACACCCTTGGTGCTCGGCAACGCATCGCCTTCGCGCTGCAACGCCTGCCGCAACGCGCGCGCCACGACCTTGAAGCAGGCCTCGATGCGGTGGTGGTCGTTGTCGCCGCGTACCGTCAGGTGCAGGTTGAAGCCGGCGCTGTCGCACAGCGAGCGGAAGAAATGCGGGACCAGTTCGGTCGGCAGGTCGCCGACGCGCTCGCGCTGGAACGCGCCGTCGAACACGAAGTAGGGGCGACCGGAGAGGTCCAGCGCCGCGGTGGCGATGGCCTCGTCCATCGGCAAGGTGAAGCCGTAGCGTCCGATGCCGCGCTTGTCGCCGAGCGCCTGCCGCAAGGCGATGCCGAGCGACAGGGCGGTGTCCTCGACGGTGTGGTGCTCGTCCACGCGCAGGTCGCCTTTGGTGGCGATGCGCAGAGCGAACCCGCCGTGCTTGCCGAGCTGCTCGAGCATGTGGTCGAAAAATCCCAAGCCGGTTGCTACCTCGGGATCGCCAGCGCGATCGAGGTCGACCTCGACTTCGATGCGCGTCTCGCGCGTGCTGCGCGATACGCACGACGTGCGCGGCGCATCGGCGAGCGCGTGGGCGATACCGGGCCAGTCCCATTCGCCGCCGAATCGGGGGCTGCGCAACTTGAGACCGCGGATGCCGAGGTTGCCGGCGAACGTGAGATCGGTGTCGCGATCGCCGACCATCGCCGAGCGCGCCCAGTCGATGCCGTGGTCGGCGAGGTACGGCATCACCAGTCCGAGGCCGGGCTTGCGCGTGGGCAAGCCCTCTTCCGGAAAACTTGTGTCGATGAGGACGTCGCGGAAGACGATGCCCTGGCTCTCGAACACCTGCATCATCAGCGCCTGCGGACCGTCGAAACTCGCCTGCGGATAGGCCTGCGTACCGAGGCCGTCCTGGTTACTGACGATGACGAAGGCGAAGCCCGCGTCGCGTAGCCGCAACAACGACGGGATCACGTCGTCGACGAGACGCAGCTTGGCGTAGCTGTCGATCTGGCCGTCGTCGGGCTCGACGATCAGCGTGCCATCGCGATCGACGAACAGGATCGGCGTGCGTGCGGCGACATTCACGAGCTGATCTCCAGCGCCGGCACCGTCACTGCCGACCCCGTCAGTGCCGACAGCAGGCGGTCGTTCTGCGTCGGCGTGCCGAGGCTGATGCGCAGCGCATCGCCGAGCTGCGGCATCGCGCGCATGTCGCGCACGACGACGCCGGCATCGAGCAGGCGTCCGAATGCGGCGGCGGGTTCGTCGAGGCGCACCAGCAGGAAGTTGGTCTGCGAGGGATACACCCGCCGCACGCCCGGCAGGTCGGCGATCGCGTCGTGCATGCGTGCGCGCTCCTCGCGTGTTCGTACGATGCGTTCACTCGTCTGCCGCAGGCTGGCCGCGGCCAACGCACGCAAGGACCGCTGCGCACTCGGCACCGGCACCGGGTACGGCGCCTGGCAGCGGCGCAGCACCGCGATGACGCCGGGATCCGCGATCACGCAACCGATCCGTGCCGCCGCCAGCGCATGCGCCTTCGACAACGTGCGCAGGACCGCCAGATTGGGCTGGTCCGCGATGAACGGAACCAGCGACGGCGTCTCCGCGAATTCGACGTAGGCTTCGTCGACCACCACCAGCGCCCGACCCGACAGTTTGCGCGCGAGGGCGATAACACCT
Source organism: Luteimonas sp. (assembly GCA_014380115.1). GTDB lineage: Bacteria > Pseudomonadota > Gammaproteobacteria > Xanthomonadales > Xanthomonadaceae > Luteimonas. The sequence goes on from JACMKK010000464.1 coordinate 6,143, forward strand.
GCTGCGGCAAGCGTGCCGCCGGCGGGATTGCCAGGCGAACACAGAAACACCAGCTTGGCGCCCGACGACAACGCGGCCTCCGCGACCGCGTCGAGGTCGACGCGGAAATCCCCGGCGCCTTCGACGAGCGGCACTTCCACGAGCCGCGCGCCTTGCAAGCGCGTGCAGACCGCGTACATGCCGAACACCGGCGGCGTCACCAGTACGGCATCGCGCGAAGCTGCGCAGAAGGCGCGCACCAGCAAATCGATCGGCTCGTCGCTACCGCGTCCGACCAACAGCTGCTGCGGCTCGCAGCCGTAGAGATCGGACAAGGCCTGCGTCAGGGCTTCGGGTTGCGGCTCGGGATAGCGGCGCAGCGTACCGTCCTCGTCGGCGGCGCTGCGCCAGGCCGACTCGTTGGCGTCGAGCCAGATCGTGCCGGACACGCATTCGCTGCGCGCCGAGCGATAACCGGCGAAGTCGCGCAGGTCCTCGCGCACCGGGGGCAGGGCGACGTGCATCGCGTTCATGCGCGTGCCGGGCGTCGCTCGACCGCAGCGACGTCTTG
>JACMKK010000004.1 GCA_014380115.1 Luteimonas sp.
CGCGGCCGATCTGCGCGGTCGTGCAGGTCGCGGAACAGCTGTTGCGCCGGCTTCGACAGCACCAGGTAGGGAGTTTGCAACAGCACTTCATGCTGCGCGGATTCGATCAGTTCACGCAGGCCGGAAGTCGACGGCGCCACGCCTTCGTACGAGCGCCGATGCTTCTGCGGCGGATCGCCGATGAAGGTCACCGCACCCACCGGCAGCGCCAGCCCGGTCAGGCGTTCCTGCACCAGCACCGCGTCGTCGGCATCGCGCGACATCGCCTGGACGCGTTGCGGCAGCTTGAAATCCGGGTGCGGCAGTTCCGGCACGCCCTTGCGCAGCAGGCGGCGTCCGACATCGACCAGTTGCGCGATCGGCCTGCTGCGGCGCGCATCCCAGAACGCGGCGAAGTTCGTGCTCATTTCACGCGTGACCGGACCGGCCACCAGCACGTCGCGGTCGCGAAAGTTGTACTCGTTGTTCCAGTCGTAGTAGTCGTCCTGATAGTTGCGCCCGCCGGTGATGCCGACGATGTCGTCGATCAGCAGCAGCTTGCTGTGCATGCGCTGGTTGAGCCGGCGCCAGCAGCACGCCGCCGCCAGCGCGTACTGCGGATAATTGATGTAGGCGCGGCCCAGCACCGGGTTATAGACGCGCATCTCGAAGTTGGCGTGCGCGCCGGCCAGCGCGGCGAGCGTGTCGACGTGCTTGAGCGCGGCGAGCTGGTCGACCAGCACGCGCACGCGCACACCACGGCGCGCGGCGGCGAGCAATTCGTCGAGCACCAGGTGGCCGGCATCGTCCTCGTCGAAGATGTAGGTCTGCAGGTCGACGCTCGTGCGCGCCGAGCGGATCAGGTTGAGGCGCGCCAGCAGCGCGTCCTGGCCGTAGTCGAGGATCAGCGCGTAATGTCTTGGCGCGGCCGCGCTTTCGAAGTAGGCCTGCGTGCCGAGTTCGCGCAGCGACGATGGCTTGGCACAGGCATCGGCGGCGGCACAGTCAATCGTCGTCGAACGCGCCTGGCTGGCGATCTGCGTGGCGCGCTCGCGTTGCGCCGTCGACAGCGTGGTGCAGGCGCCGCACGACAGGGCCAACAGCAGCGCCATGGTCTGGCGCGCGCGCATCGCGATCACGTGCCCAGCGCTCCCTGCACCCGCACGCGCAACGAGAAGCGGACCCGGTTCGACAGAGCGAAGCCCCAGCGATCCACGCCGTAGTCGTCACGGCGGATGCTGCCGGTCGCGACCACGTCGCAGTCGACCGCGGGTCGTTCGCAGGTCGCGGGGCTCAGCGTGAAGACCTCGCGCTGCTGGCGGCCGCGGATCGTCAGTTCGCCGGCCAGCGGACCGCCGCTGCGCATGAGGGCGGCGGCATAGGGATCGGACACGAAGATCACGCTGCGGTAGCGCTCGGCATCGAAGAAGCCGGGGCCGCGCGTCAATCGGGTGTAGTTGGGATTATCGAGGATCTCGATATCGCGCGCCGACAGGTGCAAGCGCACCTGGTGGCGGCCGTCGGCCAGTGTGGCGATCTCGCCCTCGTAGCGCGGGAAGCGACCGTGCAGCGTCTGGCCCCAGCGCGTTTTCAGCGTGAACCCGATCGTGGAAGACGCCGGATCGATGGTGGCCGCCAGCGCCGCCGCGGACAGCAGGACAGCGGACAGGCAGAACGCGAGGACGCCGCCGACGAGGCGCCGGCTCACGGCCACCAGAAAGCGGAGAGGGTGGCGATGCCCGGTTCGATGGCCGCATTCGCCGGCAGGCTCAGCACCGCGATGCCACCGGGCGGCATGCCGCGGAAATCGCCCGACTGGCCGCTGTGCATCAGCGCGGCCAGGTGTTCGATGCCGGGATTGTGGCCGACCAGTAGCAGACGCTCGGCCTCGCGGTGGCCGTCGGCGATTTCCGCGAGCGTGCCGGCGGAGGCGTCGTAGATCGCGTCATCCAGGCGTTGGTCGACATAGCCGATCTTCGCCAGCACCGCCTCCAGCGTCTCGCGCGTGCGCCGTGCCGGCGAACACAGCACGCGATCCGGCACCAGCCCCTGCTCGGCCAGCCATCGGCCCGCGGCTTCGGCCTCGGCCAGACCTTCGGACGACAGCGGCCGGTCCGTGTCGGACTGGCCAGGCGCGACCGGTTCGGCGTGGGCGTGACGCAGCAGGATCAGTTCGCGCATGTTGGTGGGGAGCCGGAATGGGAAAAGGAATCGGGAAGATCAGACATCGTTGCGGACGCTGCCAGGTCCGGCCTGCAAAAGATCAGCCTTGAGGAAGCATTGACCGATCCCGGCGAACGCAATGTGATCGCGAAACTCGCCGCGACGCGATGCGAAGGCATCGCCTTGCCGATGCGCCATTCCCGGCTGCACGCATCTGCTGCATCAACGCTTGGACCACTTCAGCAGCGGCTGCCAGTCGGCCTGGTGTTCGCGGACCTGCGCCGACTGGTAGTCGAACAGGCTCTTGCCGAGCCCGACCAGCATCACGTAGGCCTGGCTGTCGCGCAGCTGTGCGATCACCGGATAAGGCCAGGCCTTGAGCAGGCCGAGCGACTGCTGCGAGGCATTGGTCCAGGGCTTGAGCTTGTTGCCGACCAGGCCCACGCGCAGCTGGCCGCGGCGCACGCGCGGGTGCTTGGCCAGCGAATCCAGGAACGGCACCGTGGCCTCGATGTCGAGCGTCGACGGCAGCACCGGCACGACCACGACGTCGGCCACTTCCAGATAGGCATCGAGGTGGGCGCTCATCGAGCCGGCCGGTGCATCGATGACCACGCGTTGTGCGTCGTCGGGTATCGCCTTCAGCGTGGACTTGTGGCGGCTGCTGCCCTCGAGCGGCAGCACCGCGCTGTCGAGGACGGCGCGGCGCTCGCACCAGCGTGTCGAGGAGCCTTGCGGGTCGGCGTCGATCAACACCGTGCGACGACCCTCGAGCGCGGATTGCGCCGCAAGGTGCGTTGCGATCGTGGTCTTGCCCACGCCGCCCTTGGAACTGGCCACCAGGATCGTCTTCATCCCATGCTCCGCCACGAGGAGGCCGCAGCTTAGCACCCGTTCCGGCGGCTTCGCGCCGCTGCCACGGCCGCCGTGGGCTTTGCTATCGTCCGCGCTCATTTGCCGGTCAGGACGACATGAGCGAGCTGCAGGACCTGGTGGCGCTGATCCGCGCGGACACCCCGTTGATCGTGATCGAGACGCCCGACGAGGCGCGCGTGGTCGAGCTGTTCCGGCAGACGCTGATGCAGGCTTGGCGCGCGCTGTACCGCTGGTCGATCACCGAGGGCCTGCGCCGCATCGACCTGGATCGCGAAGACCCGTCCGAGGTCGCGCCCGACGCCAGCACCACCCTGGCCGCGATCCAGGCCGCCGAGCAGCGCGGCGTCTACCTGCTGCTCGACTTCGCCGCTTATCTCGGCTACGCCAGCACGCAGCGGCAATTACGCGACATCGTCCAGCGCCGCCATAGCCTGCCGCACGTCATCGTGCTGGTCGGCGCCAAGGTCGAATTGCCGGCCGACCTCGAGGCGCATGCCGTGCGCTTCGCGCCACGCCTACCCGATGCCAACGCCCTGCTGAAACTGGTACGCGAGGAGGCCACGGCCTATTCACGCGAACATGGCGGCAAGCGTGTCGAGGCCGACGATGCCGTGGTCGCGCGCATCGTGCGCAACCTGCAGGGCCTGAACGCGAACGACGCGCGGCGCATCGCGCGGCACCTGATCTTCGACGACGGCGTGCTGAGCGAGGCCGACCTGCCGCAGCTGGCGAAGCTGAAGTTCGAACTGCTCAACCGCAGCGGTCACCTGCACTTCGAATACGACACCGCCCGCTTCGCCGATGTCGCCGGTGCCAGGCGCGTCAAGCGCTGGATCGAGCAACGGCGCGCGGTCTTCGCCGAAGGCAAGGCACTGCCCGGTCTCGACCTGCCGAAAGGCCTGCTGCTGCTCGGCGTGCAGGGCTGCGGCAAGTCGATGCTGGCCAAGGCCGTTGCCGGCGGCTTCGGCGTGCCGCTGTTGCGGCTCGACTTTGGTGCGCTCTACAACAAGTACCACGGCGAGACCGAGAAGAACCTGCGCGACGCGCTGGCCTCGGCCGAACAACTGGCGCCGTGCGTGCTGTGGATCGACGAGATCGAGAAAGGCCTGGCCAGTTCCGGCGACGGCGGCGATGGCGGCGTGTCGCGGCGCGTGCTGGGTTATTTCCTGACCTGGCTGGCCGAGCGCAAGGCGCCGGTGTTCCTGGTCGCCACCGCCAACCAGGTGCACGAGCTGCCGCCGGAACTGTTGCGCAAGGGCCGCTTCGACGAAATCTTCTTCGTCGATCTGCCGAGCGCCGATGCGCGCGCGGAGATCTTCGCCACGCATTTGCGCAGGCGCCGCCTGGTGCCGGACGGCTTCGACCTGCGCGCGCTCGCCGACGCCGCCGAGGGGTTCTCCGGCGCCGAGATCGAGCAGGCGATCGTCGCCGCGCTCTATGCGGCGCACGCCGCGGGCGCGCCCTTGTCGGAATTCCAGCTGCGCGCCGAACTCAAGCAGGCACGGCCGCTGTCGGTGCTGATGCGCGAACAGGTCGATGCACTGCGCGAGTGGGCGCGGGAGCGGACGGTGCCGGCGGACTAGCCGATGTTTCCAGTGGTCATGGCACCGCCGCCAGATCGAAGGAAATGCTGATGCGCTCGCCCTCGCCCCGATACGGCAGGGTGCGGTGGAACAGGTAGGACGGAAACAGCAACAGCGTGCCGACCTGCGGGCAGACGCGACGCAGTGCCTGCTCCGGCCATTGCGGCAGGCGCGCGAACGGGCGTCCGAATTCGATCCAGCCCGCGTGTTCCGGATCGTCTTTCGACACCGCTGCCGGCAGCTGCACGTAGTAGGCGCCGGACAGCCATGAATCCTCGTGCAGATGGGTGTCGATGTAACCCTGCGCGGCGGCCTGGGTCGCCCACACGTGCAGGCGGTAGCGCTCGGGGATGTTGCGCAGGAAGACATCGTCCGTCGCCTGCGCGACTTCCGCGCGGCGCTCGGAGATGAAGTGCGCGATCGCCTCGCGCAAGCGTTGTTCGAGTCCGAGAATGGCGGTCGTGCGGTCGACCAGCAGATCGCCGCTCAAATACGCCTGGCGCGCGGCCAGGCCGACCGGCTCCCAGCGCTGCTGGCTGTGGCGGCGGATGTCCTCCGCGAGCGCGGCATGGAAGGCCGTCGCATCGGCGAAGCCCGCAGGCACCGGCAAGTCCACCGCATGCACGTTGCGTTGCAAGCCCAACCGCTCGATCGCCTGCTGCAGTCGTCCGTCCGCGGCGAGCGCCGCGCCGAGATAGGCGATCGCGCGCTGGTCGGTCGGGTCGCGGGCCAATGCCGTCGTCAACGCCTCGCATGCCAGGTGGGCCTGCCTGTCGTGCAGCAGCGCTACGCCGTATTGGCGCTGCAGCATCGGTGGCGCGTCGGCGTCGGCGAGTGTCGTCGCGTAAACGGCCGCCGCGGCGCCGGCCTGGTCCATCTCGATGAGCTGTTCGCCGAGCGCGTCGACGGTCGGCGGGTCGCCTGGCGCGAGTTCGAAGGCGCGACGCGCGCTCTGCAACGCGCGCGCATGCAAATGCAGTTTTCGTGCAAGGATCGCCGCGTCGCGATGCGCCGCGGCGAAATCCGGCTGCAATTGCAAGGCGCGATCGGCGAAGGCCAAACCCTCCTGCAGAACCGACGGTTCGAACTGATTGGAGAGCAATGCAGATAGCGCGCGATTGGTCGTGGCATCGTCCGGACGCAAGCGCAGGGCGGTGCGCGCGGCGGCGATGGCGACGGGATAGGCCTGCAGCTTGCCTTGCGTGGCGGCGAGATTGTTCCAGGCCTCGACCCAGTCCGGCTGGCGCGCGGTCGCCGCCTCGAAGCCGATCGCCGCCTCGTCGAACTCGTCCAACAGGAAACTCGCCGTGCCGTAACGAAATGCGGCTCTCGCGTCTTGCGGCAGCTTGTCCATCGCCAGCCGCAACAGCGGTTGCGCGGCGGTGGCCTGCCCTTGTTGCAGCAGCACGCTGCCGTAGTCGAGCGCGGTCGTCGCATCGTGCGGCTTCAGCGCATGCGCTTTTTGCAATGCGTCGCCAAACTCATCCTGCTGGCCGAGCGCATGCAGGATCATGGCGAGAATGCGCCATCCATCGAACGACTGCGGCGCGGCGCTCAGGGCGCGCTCGCAGGCCTGCCTTGCCTGCGGCAACTGGCCGCGCTGCAGTGCCTGCAAGGCTTCGCGCAGCAACGACTGCGTCGCAAGATCGTCCGCCATCAAGCCAGGAACCAACCCGTGATCGCCAGGCGATCCCGATCCGCCCACGGCGCGACCATCGACACCGCGTGGCCCGCGGGAACCGAAAACAGCGACAAGGTGTTCCAGGCCGGCAGGTAGGTGTCCGACACGCGGCCACCGTCGTCGATGAACTGCAGCAACCCGCCCCAGTCCGCCTGCCAGTCGCGGCTCAGGTTCATCACGTAGGCGTACAGGCGTCCTTCGTCGACGTCTTCGTCGCTGTGGTGGCGCAGGAAGTGGCCGGGGCGATAGCGCGTCGCCTGCGCATTGATGCGCCGGATCCGCGCATCGCCGGTCAATGCCCGCACGAAGGCGATGTGCTCGGGCGAGTTGAAGAATTCCAGCACGCTATGCAGCAACAGGCCCGGGTCGCGCTGCTCGCGATAGGCGGTGACCATCATGTAGCTGTCGTAGGCGAAGCGGAAGCCGCCACCGCGCGCGCTGCCGGCCGTTCTACTACTTCAGCTACGGCGCGGCCTGTCAGGGTGGTCTTGTCGTAATGGATCTTGGGCGTGCGGTAGAAGCCGTCGCTCCATAGCTGGATGCGGTTGGCGTAGGCCGCCTTCACCACCTCGTCGAAGCTGCGCGTGGCCTTGGGCGAGATCACCTGGCCGCCCCTGAACTGGATCGCGCCCGCGCCGCAGCCATCCAGGCCCGCGGCGAA